>CAZNIX010000623.1:0-2619 GCA_964573125.1 uncultured Thermoanaerobaculia bacterium | reverse complement strand
CGGCGGGAGCGGCGGATGAGCGCGGCCCCGGCCGCCGCCGGCCGGCGGCTGGTGGTCGCGATCGACGGCCCGTCGGGGGTGGGCAAGAGCACCGCCGCCCGCCGCCTCGCGCGCCGGCTCGGCGTGCCCTATCTCGACACCGGCGCGATGTACCGGGCGCTCGCCCTCGCGGTGCTCGAGTCGGGCGCCGATCCCGCCGACCGCGCCGCCGTGGCGCGGCTCACGGAGAGCGCCGACCTCCGGCTCGAGCCGGCCGCCGACGGCGGCCTCGAGGTGGTGCTCGACGGCGCGCCGGTCGGGGCGCGCATCCGCACCCCGGAGGTCGGCGAGGCCAGCTCGGTGATCGCCGCCTACCCCGAGGTCCGCCGCCGCCTGGTCGCGCTGCAGCGCGCCGGCGGCGAGGCCCATGGCGGGGTGGTCGAGGGGCGCGACATCGGCACCCGGGTGTTTCCCGGCACGCCGCACAAGTTCTTCTTGACCGCCCGCCCCGAGGTCCGCCACCGCCGCCGCTGGCAAGAGCAGCGGGCGACCGACCGCGGCGCCTCCTGGGACGAGGTGGTCGCCGAGCTGGCCGGCCGCGACCGCCGCGACGCCGAACGCGCCGAGTCGCCGCTCGCCTGCGACGAGAGCTACACCGTGATCGACACCTCCGAGCTGACCGCCGACGAAGTGGTCGAGCGGATCGCCCACGCGATCCATCGTTTCGAGAGGAGGGGCGCGCGGCCTGCCGTCACCGGCTCGTGAGGCCCCGGGGTTGATCTCGGCGCCGCGGTCTGGTAAACGCCGATGCACTTCCGGCCGTCAGGGCCGGAGACCGACCGCATCCGGACCGACGTCCGCCCCGCGATGAACCAGCTCCTCCAACGCCTCCCCGAGCCCGTGCAGCAGTTCCTCGCCGTCGAGTACCTCGGCAACAGCCTGCTCCGCTGGGGCCTGGCGCTGCTCGTGTTCGTCGCCGTGCTGGTCGTGCTGCGCGCGCTGCGGCACGTGCTCCACACCCGGCTGGCGCGGCTCGCCGCGCGCACCGACACCGAGCTGGACGACCTCGCGGCCCAGCTCCTCGGCCGCACGAGCAAGCTGGTCCTGGCGGTGGTCGCCGGGTTCGTCGCCGCCCGCGGCCTGGCGCTCAGCCCGGGATCCGAGGCGGCGCTCGGGCGGCTGCTGTTCGTCGCGCTCGCGATCCAGGGCGGCATCTGGGCCAGCCGCCTGATCGCGTGGGCGGTCGAGCGCTCGCTGCGCCGGCGCGACGGCGAGGACGCCGCGCTGCGCGCCTCGGTCCTCGGCCTGTTCAACTTCTTCGGCCGGGTCGCGATCTGGTCGGTGGTGCTGCTGCTCGCGCTCGACAACGTCGGCTTCGACGTCACGGCGCTGATCGCCGGTCTCGGCATCGGCGGCATCGCGGTCGGGCTCGCGCTCCAGAACGTCCTCCAGGACACCTTCGCTTCGCTCTCGATCGTGCTCGACAAGCCGTTCGTGGTCGGCGACCTGATCACCGTCGGCGAGTTCAGCGGCAGGGTCGAGCGGATCGGCATCAAGACCACGCGGCTGCGCAGCCTGACCGGCGAGCTGCTGGTGTTCGGCAACGGCGACCTGCTGTCGAGCCGCATCCGCAACTTCCAGCGCATGACCGAGCGGCGCGTGGCGTTCAGCTTCGGCGTCGTCTACCAGACGCCGGCCGACAAGCTGGCGGCGATCCCGGCGATGGTCGCCGAGATCGTCGCCGGGATCGACCGCGCCCGCCTCGACCGCGCCCACTTCAAGCGGCTCGGCGACTCGGCGCTCGAGTTCGAGGTCGTCTACTACGTCGAGAGCCCGGAGTACCTCGTCCACGCCGACGTCCGGCAGGCGATCCACCTCGCCCTGGTGCGCCGCTTCGCGGCCGAGGGGATCGAGTTCGCGTACCCGACCCGGACGATCTTCCTCGCCGGTGGCGAGGCCGGTGTTCTTGAGGGGGGTTGTTCCAACCCCCCTCCCCCCGGGAGTGAATCCCGCGGGGGCCCCTCTTCCGAGTCGGGGCCTTCGGCCCCGCACACGCGCCCTTGAGGCGCGCGTAGGACCTGCTGCCACCAGGCTTGCCTGCGGGCTCTCGAGGCGCGCGTAGGACCTGCTGCCATCGGGCTTGCCTGCGCGCCCCTCGAGCGCGCGTAGACCTGCTGCCACCCGCCTCGCCGCGGGGAACCTCGCCGACTCGGGACCTTCGGCCCGCGGCCTGTGGGGCGCGTGTCCGCTGGCGGGTTCAGCCGCCCGCCGGCAGGAGCGGCACGAAGCGGGGCTTCGACAGCCCGTCGGGGCCGGCGGTGCGCAGGGCGAGGCCGGAGCCGGCGGTGGTGTGGACGCAGCCGGCGAGCAGCAGCCAGGCGTCGGGCGCCGGCCGCAGCAGGTAGTCGTAGGCGAGGACGGCGCCGTCGAGGGTGGCGGTGGTCGCGGGCAGCTCGGCGGTCGCGGTCCAGCCGGCGCCGGGGCTCCAGGTCGCGAGGTGGAGGCGCGCGGCCTCCGGGTCGCGGCGGTCGAACCAGGCGACCGCGAGCGGCGGGCGGCGGTCGCCGGCCGGGAGGTCGACGCCGTAGTCGCGGCCGGGCTGCCAGAGCCGCGCGCGGGTCGCCCCGCTGCTCGGCCAGG
>CAZNIX010000622.1:0-2625 GCA_964573125.1 uncultured Thermoanaerobaculia bacterium | reverse complement strand
CCGCGGTGCCGGTCGAGCGAAGCGCGCCGGAGCCGGCCGCGGTGCCGGTCGAGTGGAGCGCGCCGGAGCCGGCCGCAGTGCCGGTCGAGCGGAGCGCGCCGGAGCCGCCGGAGTCGCGGGAACGGCCCCGGTTGCCCGAGCTGCCGCCGTTGCCGCCGTTGCCGCCGTTGCCGATCCAGTACCCCGACTACGCGCTCTGGCAGCGCCGGATCATCGCCGGCGAGCGCCTCGCGCGCCTGGAGCGCTTCTGGATCGACGAGCTGGAGGGCGCGCCCCAGGCGCTCGACCTGCCGGCCGACCGCGCGCGGCCGAGCCTCCAGACCTTCCGCGGCGGCACCGTCGAGGCGCGGGTGCCGGCGGCGGTCGCCGGCGCACTCGTCGCGCTCGCGCGCGCCGAGCGGGCGACCCCGTTCATGGCGCTCCTGACCGCGTTCGGGGTGCTGCTCGGCCGCCTCTCCGGGCGCGACGACCTGCTGGTCGGGACCCCGGGGGACGGCCGAGCCGGCCCGGAGACCGAGCCGCTGATCGGCCTCTTCGTCAACACCCTGGCGCTGCGCCTCGAGCCCCGCGGCGGGGCGGGATTCCGCGCTCTGCTGGCGGCGACCCGCCGCGCCACGCTCGCCGCCTACGGCCACCGGGAGATGCCGTTCGAGCGCCTGGTCGACCGCCTGGCGCCCGACCGCGACCTCTCGCGCTCGCCGCTCTTCCAGGTCCTGTTCGCGCTCGAGGACCTCGGGCCGGAGCGCCTCGATCTGGCCGGGCTCGAGGTCGCTCCCCACCCGCTCGCGCGCGGGGAGGCGCACTTCGAGCTGGCGCTCTTCGCCCGCGCGACCGGCGACGGCGGGTTCGCCCTCACCTGGAGCTTCAACCGCGACCTCTTCGACCGCGCCACGGTGCAGCGCTTCGCCGAGCAGCTCGGCGTCCTGCTCGCGGCGGCGGCGGCGGAGCCGGACCGCCCGGTCGCGGAGCTGCCGCTGCTGACGCCGGCGGCGCGCCATCAGCTCCTCGTCGAGTGGAACGACACCGCCGCCGAGGTGGCGACCGGCCGCTGCCTGCACCAGCCGTTCGAGGCGCGGGCGACGGAGCGCCCCGAAGCGCCGGCGGTGGTCGGCGCCGGCGAGGAGATCTCCTACCGCGAGCTCGACCGCCGGGCCGACCTTCTCGCCTGGCGGCTGCGCCGCGCCGGGGTGACCGCCGGCACCCGGGTGGCGCTGCGGCTGGCGCGGACGCCGGCTCTCATCGAGACCGTGCTCGCGGTGCACAAGGCGGGCGGCGCCTACGTTCCGCTCGAGCTCGAGTGGCCGCCCAACCGCGTGGCGCGCATCGTCGCCGACCACGGCATCCGCCACCTGGTGTGCGATGCGCCGCCGCCGGAGGAGCTGGCGGGGGTCGGCCTCGAGGCGGTGGTGCGGCTCGACCGGCCCGCGACCGCCGCGGACGCCGCCGCGGCCGATCCCCCCGGGCCGCCGCCGCCGGCCGCCGGCCCGGACGACCTCGCCTACATCATCTTCACCTCCGGCTCGACCGGCCAGCCGAAGGGGGTGATGGTGCGCCATCGGCCGGCGCTCAACCTGATCGAGTGGGTGAACCGGACCTTCGCCGTCGGCCCCGACGACCGCGTGCTGTTCCTCACCGCGCTCTCCTTCGATCTCTCGGTCTACGACGTGTTCGGCGTGCTCGCCGCCGGCGGCTCGATCCGCCTGGTCGACGCCGAGGAACGCCGCGACCCCCAGCGGCTGGTCGCGATCCTCACCGGCGAGCCGGTCACGTTCTGGGACTCGGCGCCGGCGGCGCTCTCCCAGTGCGTGCCGTTCTTCCCGCCGCCGGGCACCGTCGACACCGCGCTCCGCCTGGTCTTCCTCTCCGGCGACTGGGTGCCGCTCAACCTGCCGCCGAAGGTCCGGCGCTCCTTCCTCGACGCCGAGGTGGTCGCGCTCGGCGGCGCCACCGAGGCGACGGTGTGGTCGAACTTCCACCGCGTCGACCGCATCGACCCCGAGTGGGCGTCGATCCCCTACGGCCGGCCGATCGCCAACGCCCGCTACCACGTCCTCGACCGCGGCCTGCGGCCGTGTCCGGCCGGGGTGCCCGGCGACCTCTACATCGGCGGCGGCTGCCTCTCCGACGGCTACGCCGACGCGCCGCGCCAGACCGCCGCCCAGTACCTTCCCGACCCCTTCGGGAACAACCCCCCTCGAGATGGAAGCCGCCTCTACCGCACCGGCGACCGCGCCCGCTACCGCGCCGACGGCGAGCTGGAGTTCCTCGGCCGGCTCGACCAGCAGGTCAAGGTGCGCGGCTTCCGCATCGAGCTGGGGGAGATCGAGGCCGTGCTCTCGGGCCACCCCGCGGTCGCGACGGCGGTCGTGCTGGTGCGCGAGGACGCCCCGGGCGACCAGCGCCTGGTCGCCTACTTCGAGCCCGCCGCCGGCGCTTCGCCCGCGGTCGCGGAGCTGCGCGACCTGGCGCGCCGGGAGCTGCCCGAGTACATGGTCCCCGGCGCCTGGGTCGAGCGAGCGAGCTGGCCGCTGACCGCCAACGGCAAGCTCGACCGCGAGCGCCTGCCGCCGCCGGAGCGGGCGGGCGCGGGCCGCGCCGCGGCCGCCGCCGCCGCCGACCTCCCGC
>CAZNIX010000621.1:0-2627 GCA_964573125.1 uncultured Thermoanaerobaculia bacterium | reverse complement strand
CGCGCCGCCGCCACGGAGCGTCGCGGCGGTCGAGCCCGCGCTCGACCCGCCGCCAGGTCACGTCGTCGACCTCGGCCGGCGCCGCGGCGAGCAGCTCGATCTCCGCGGTGCAGCGCGCGCACAGGCCGAGGTGAGCGTCGACGGCGGCGCGCTCCGCGGCCGCCAGCTCGTCGTGAACGTGGGCGGCCAGGCGTTCGGGGTCCGGACACTCCCCTCGGCGTTCCCCGAGGCCCGCCAGCAGGGGAGAGAACTCGCGGCCGAACTCGTCCTCGGTCGTCTCGTCACTCATCGTCGCCTCCCCCGCCGCCGGTCCGCTGCCGCCAGCGGAGGGCGAAGTTGCGGCGGGCGTTCTGCAGGTAGGAGCGCACCTGCTCGGCGGAGAAGCCGGTCTCGGCGCCGATCCGCCGGTGGCTGCAGCCGTCGAGGTGGCGCAGCAGGAGCACGCGCCGCTGCTCGGGTTTCAGCTCGGCGAGGATCTCCTCCGCGATCGCCAGCTCCTGGCGCGAGATCAGCCGCTCTTCCGCGCCCGGCGCGGCGGGCGGGTCGGCGGATCCCGCGCCGGCGCGCTCGGCGAGCGCCCACCGGCGGCGGAGGTTCAAGGCGAGGTTGGTGGCGATCCGGCAGATCCACGCCGGGAACTCCGCGCCGCGCAGGGAGTCGAAGCGGTCGTAGGCGCGCAGGAAGGCATCGTGACAGACCTCCTCGGCCGCCGCCGCGTCGCCGAGGACGCGCAGGGCGGCGCCGAAGGCCATGCGCCGGGTCCGCCGGTAGAGCTCCTCGAAGACGGCGTCGTCCCCGGTGGCGCGATAGCGCGCCACCAGCCCGGCGACCGGCAGCGCGGCGAGCGGCTGGCTTCCCCCCATGCGGCGACCGGCCGCATGGTGTGGGGTCGCGGCGCGCCAAGTCAAGGTCGCGGTCATCGCCGGGTGCTCCGTCACCAGACAAGACAGTCGGCGAGCCGGTCCGACACACGGGCCGGGCGACGCCGCGCCGGCGGCCGCGCGGCGCGCACGCTGGCTACGGTTCGGGGACGCCGGCGGCCGGCGGGGGCGGCGGCGGCTCGGCGCGGGCGTGGAGGAAGCGGATGAAGCGGTGGAAGCCGGCGAGCATCTCGCGGAACGCGCGCTCCTCCTCGGGCGGCAGCGGGCGGTCGGCGCCGAGGATGCGGTAGACGTCGAACTCCGCCGCGGGCGCGGCGAGCGGGTCGCCGAAGGCGGCGCCGCGGCGCTCGGCCCAGCTCCAAGCCGGCTGGCGCAGCCGGCCGGGGAGCGCCGAGCGCTCGTTGACGACGTCGAGCGCGTCGTGGAGGTCGGCCAGCTCGACGCCGAGGGCGTCGAGGACCTTCTCCAGGGTCTCGAGCGACGGCCGTTGCTTGCCGGTCTCGTAGGCCGAAAGCATCGCCTTGGTGATCCCGGCCTCACCGGCGAGTTGGTACTGGCGCTTGTCCTGCTTGGCGCGCAGCCAGCGCAGCGCCTTGCCCAGGCCGTCGAACGCGGACATGCGCGGAATCTACCCGCCGCGACTTACGGGTTGCAAGATAAGTCATTACAGGTCAAATACTTAGGCTTGTGCTACTTGTTCCCTTTCGAGAGTACACGGTCGCGCCTCGCGGTGCCGAAAGCGCGCCCCGGGGTCGCCGGGGTCGCGCACAAGTTCCGGCGCTCCACGCATGAGGCAAACGAGCAGGCAGCGAAACGGCGGGGACCGGCGGGGTGCTGTCTTCTGGAGGGGGTTGTTCCAACCCCCTCCCCGCGCGAGCAAGTCGCGCGGGTCCCCTCCCCGAGTCGCCGGCGCTACGCGCCGCCGCACACGCGCCCTTAAGGCGCGCGTACATCTGCTGGAACCGGTTGTGTGGCTGCTATCGCCGGCCGGAACCGACTACGGTCTGGTAGACGTGCCGCGCCACGCGCTGGAAGCCGTGGACCATCTCGGCGAAGCCGAGCTGCAGCTCGGGCGGCAGGTCCCGGTCCGCGCCCAGGAAGCGCGGCAGGTCGACGCCGTCGGGCGCCCACGGCGCGGCGCGCGGCGGTTCTTCCGAGCGCGCGCGCAGCTCGCGGTCGTTGACCACGTCGAGGGCGTCGTCGAGCTTGCCGACGTAGAGGCCGAGCGCGTCGAGGATCTTGCCCATGCTGTCGAGCGAGGGCTTCTTGACCCCGGTCTCGTAGTTGCTGAGCATGGCGCCGGTGATCCCGGCCTCGGCGGCGAGCTCCTTCTGGCTCTTGTTCTGCTTCTCGCGCAGGAGCAGGATCGCCTTGCCCACCTTGTCGAAGCGCGCCATGGCCGCCGATCGTGCCGCAAATCGCTGCGAGGCGCAACCGTAAATGCCTTCGTTTCAAAGAGTTGCGAAGCCTTCACCGTTGCCTCAAGGGATTCTTTCTAGCCCGCTGAGGCATTCGCCGGAGCCGATCAGGACGAGGATGGAGAAATATCTCGCCTCTTGAGTGCTTTCCGGCTCCGGGCAAGAATCTCCCGCTCCGGGCGCGGGGATGTCTCCCGCCGCAAGTCGATTACGCCTCGGCGGGGGGGCGGACCGCCGGCGCGCAGCCGGGATCTGGGGGATCCCGCCCGAGCGTCTCGATGCCGCACCCGGTCCGCAGGCACTCGACATGTTCCGGGCGCTGGACCGG
>CAZNIX010000620.1:0-2628 GCA_964573125.1 uncultured Thermoanaerobaculia bacterium | reverse complement strand
CGGCGGCGCGCACTCCGGCGCGGTGGAGGCAGGGGCAGTCGCCGCCGGGGCTGCCCAGCGGCGTGAGCGCGAGGTAGGGCGCGACCGGCGGCAGGTCGACCGTCCAGGCCAGGCGCGAGCCGGCGCGCTGGGTCACCACCCGCACCCTCCCGGCCGCGGCCTCTCCGGCCGTCCCGCGCCGGCCCAGCCGGCCGAGCTCGGCCGCGTAGGGCGCTGCGGGTCCGGCCGGCAGCTCGACCCGCGGCGGCTCGCGCCAGAGGTCGATCCGCACCCACGGACCGGGGGCCGCCGCCGGCGGCTCCCCCCCGCCGCAGCCGGCGACCAGCAGCGGCAGGGCGAGGGCGGCGCGGCGGGCCGGGCGCATCCCGGAGAGTCTAGCCCGCTAGTCCCCCTGCGGCGCCGTTCGACGATTGTGGGCTCGGGGGCCGGCGGTGGCGCCCGGCCTGCGGGTGCGGCCGCCGCCGGGACGCGGTAGAATTCCCCGCCGCGCTTCGAATCTCCTGTCTTTGCTGCTTTGTCGGCCGCGAGCGGGTGGGGCGAGGGCGATAAAGCGGAGGGGCGCTTGCCGCGACCCCGTCAAGGGTTCGTGCGCGCCCTCCGTGGTGAATACCGGTGCCGGAGCGTTATTGTCCTCGAGCGAGAAACAAATCCGGTGCCCGGCGTCCTAATGAGCATCGGAAGACGAGGCCGGCGCAGGCGGTCTCCCGGCTCGCCGCAGCCGACCGTGAGCAAGACCGCCGCCGTCCAGACTCATACTCGACAGGCCACAACCCTCAGCCAGGAGGAGGATGCCGTGATGAACGCCGTTGCCAGCACCGACCAGATCCGGACCAAGATCAAGGAGGTCATCGCCAACGTCGCCGACCTCGACCCCGCCGGGATCGCCGACGACGCCGACCTCCGCCAGGACCTCAACCTCGACTCGCTGTCGCTGCTCGAGATCGGAGTCGACGTCGACTACGCGTTCCAGCTCGGGATCGAGGACCTCGAGGACCGGCTGGCCAACCTCCAGACGCTCGGCGAGGTGGTCGAGCTGGTCGAGCGCCTGCGCGCCGAGCGCCAGCCGGCAGCGGAGGTCGCCTGAGGTGCGCCCGCGCGTCGTGGTCACCGGCATCGGCGTGGTCAGCCCGGTGGGGATCGGCCGCGAGCGCTTCTGGAACCGCCTGCTGGAAGGGGTCTCGGGCGTCGGCCCGGTGCGGTCGTTCGACACCGGCCGCTTCCGGGTCCACAACGGCGCCGAGGTGCGGGATTTCGACCCCGCCGAGCACCTGCCGGCGGGCTCGCCGGCGCGCGGCCGCGCCTCGCAGATGGCGGCGGTCGCGGCCCGGCTGGCGCTCGCCGACGCCGGCCTCGAGGGCGTCGTCGGGGCGGGGCGGGACGTCGCGCCCGAGCGCGCCGGCGTCGCCATGGGCACGACCTCGGGCGAGCCGGTCGAGATCGAGCGCTTCGACGACCTCTGGCTCGAAGGCGCGCTCGACCGCGTGGGGCCCGAGTTCATAGGCCTCTACCCGAGCCACGTGATCGCCGCCGCGGTCGCCGAGGAGGTCGGCTTCGAGGGGGTCAACGCGATGATCCCGGCCGCCTGCGCCGCCGGCAACTACGCGGTCGGCTACGCGCTCGACGCGCTCCGCCGCGGCCGCGCCGAGGTCATGCTCGCCGGCGGCGCCGACGCCTTCTCGCGCATCACCTACACCGGCTTCTCCCGCCTCGGCGCGGTCGCGCCCGAGGTCTGCCGCCCGTTCGACAAGAACCGCGAGGGGATGATCCCGGGCGAGGGGGCGGCGGTGCTCGTGCTCGAGCGCCTCGAGCGGGCGCGCGCGCGGGGCGCCCGACCCTACGCCGAGGTCGCCGGCTACGGCCTGTCGTGCGACGCCCACCACATGACCGCCGCCCATCCCGAGGGCGAGGGCCTGGCGCGGGCGATGCTCGCCGCGCTCGCCGACGCCGGCGCCGCCGCCGGGGACGTCGACTACGTCAGCGCCCACGGCACCGGCACCCCGACCAACGACAAGCTCGAGACGCTGTCGATGCGGCGCGTCTTCGGCGCCGCCGCGGCGAGCGTCCCGACCAGCTCGATCAAGTCGATGATCGGGCACACGATGGGCGCGGCGTCGGCGCTCGAGAGCGCGGTGTGCGCGCTCGCGGTCGCGACCGGCCGGGTGCCGCCGACGATCAACTTCGAGGAGCCCGACCCCGAGTGCGCGCTCGACTGCGTGCCCAACGCCGCGCGCGAGCTGCGCGTGCGGCTGGCGCTCAACAACGCCGCAGCGTTCGGTGGCAACAACGCCTCGGTGGCGTTCCGGGAGGTGGCGTGATGGCCGCGCCGGGGGCCGCGGCGCGCCGGGTCGCGATCACCGGCATAGGCGTGGTGTCGCCGCTCGGCGACACCCCGGAGGCGCTCCACGCCGCGCTGTGCGCGGGGGAGAGCGCGCTCGGCCCGCTCGCCGGGGTGGCGCCGCCCGAGGGCTTCGCCGGCCGGCTCGGCTGTACCTCCGCCGGCGAGGTGCGCGGGTTCGACCCGCGCGCGCAGCTCGGCGAGGGGAACTACCGGCCGCTCGACCGCACCGCGCATCTGAGCGTCGCCGCGGCGCGCCGCGCGCTCGCCGCGGCCGGGCTGCTCGGGTCGCG
>CAZNIX010000619.1:0-2631 GCA_964573125.1 uncultured Thermoanaerobaculia bacterium | reverse complement strand
GGCGCGGCTGGCGCGCGAGAAGGCGCAGGAGGTGGCGCGCCGGCACCCGGGCCGTGCGCACCGAGCGCTACGCCGGGCGCCGCCGGCGCAGGAGCGCCAGGCCCAGCCCGGAGAGGAGCGCCGCCAGCGCCGCCAGGCCGAGCGGCGAGACGGCCGGGATCGCGGGCACGCCGCCGGTGGGTGGGCCGAGCCCGGTGCCCGTCAGCGGCACCACGAGGACCGGGGTGTCGGGGTCGTTGCTCGCGATCTCCAGGAACGCGCTCTTGGGTCCCGCGGTCGGGGAGAAGAACGACACCTCGATCACGTGGTCCGCTCCCGGCGCGAGCGTGAAGGGGCCGCCGCCGGAGTCGATCATGAAGTTGGTGGCGGCGTCCGGGCCGGTGAGCTGGCTGCCGGTGACGTCGAGATCGGCGCTCCCGGCGTTGCTGACGGTGAAGGCCTGGAGGAGCACGACGTCGTCGGGGACCGGGCCGTAGTCGTGCGCCGGCGGGTCGACCGCGATGTCCGGCGCCCCCGGGGCGACCCCCTCGCCGGTGAGCGGCACGACCAGCAGCGGAGTGTCGGGGTCGTCGCTCGCGATCTCGAAATCGGCGCTCTTGGGCCCGACGCCCGACGGCGTGAACTCGATCTCGATCACCTGCTGGGCGCCGGGCGCGAGCACGAACGGGCCGCCGCCCGAGACGATCGCGAAATCGGCGGCGTCGGGGCCGGTGATCTGGGTGCCCGCGACGTCGAGGTCGGCGCTGCCGGTGTTTTCGACCGTGAACGCCTGGAGCACGGTGGCGCCGACGGTCACCGGCCCGAAATCGTGGGGCGACGGCGTCGCCGCGACGTTCGGGATCGGCAGGCCGAGGCGGAGGATCGCCTCGACGATGCCGCCGAGCGGCGGCGCCGCCGGCGCCAGGTCGACCTCGACGTAGACGAAGCCGTCCTCGGCGAGGTCGAGGCCGGGGCCGATCACGGTCGAGGCGTTGAAATCGTCGACCGTGAAGTCGGCCACCATGTCGGCGTCGACGTCGACCTCGTCGCCGGTCGAGAGCAGCCGGACGCCGGTCGCGAGGTCGGCGGCGTCGGGGGCGAAGAACAGGTGCTCGATCCCGCCGCTGACGCTCCACAGGTGGACCGCCTGGCCGAGGTCGTTGATCGCCGCCGCCTGCACCGAGGCGGTCGAGGTCAGGGTCACGCCGCCGACGGTGTCGCCCTCGCGCAGGCCGATCACCGCGTCGTAGGCGATGAACTCGTCGGTCGCGGTCGCTCCCGAGGTGTCGCCCGAGAAGATGTAGTCGCCGGCGTTGTTGATGCTGACGGCGTCGAAGGCGGCCCAGTTCTCGCCCGGCAGGCCGCCGCCCGCCGGGCTCCCCTCCTGCGCCACCACCGCGCCGTCGACGTAGATCACCGAGTCGTTGGCGGTCGAGCCGGTGTCGAGGATCAGGTCCTGGACGTGGTGGGCGCCGTCGTCGGAGAACTGGTAGTCGAAGCCGATGCCGCTCGGGCGGTCGATCGGGAAGCCGCCGACCAGGTCGTCGGAGCGCAGGACGACGGCGATCGTTCCGGGCATGGCGTCGGGGGAGGTGTAGAGCATCCGCCCCTGGGTCGCCGTGCCGCCGGACTCGTTGAAGCCGGAGACCCAGTAGGCCTGGCCGCCGGGCCCCATCTGGGGCCGGCTGTTGAAGGTGTTGATGGTGCCCGCGGGGAAGCCCGGGGCCTGCGTGCCGTCGGCGAGCAGCAGGCCGTTGTGGGTCCACACCGCGTCGTCGCCGTCGACCGCCGGGCTGTAGATGAACTGCCCGGCGTCGCCCACCCCCATCGTGCCCTCGGCGCCGGTCAGCGTGTTGCCGGGCAGGGCGTCGGCGTTGAACCAGACCACGCCGGCGTCGTACCAGACGAAGTTGCCGCTGCCGCCGCCGGCCGGCGTGACCGCGCCGGTGAAGCCGACCCGGCCGATGCCGTTGGTGAACGGCGAGTTGAGGGTCGAGACCGGGTCGGTCTCGCCGGGCGGCGGCTGGCCGTCGACGGCGATCAGGTCGGCCGCGGTCGGCTGGGCCGCCGCGGGGGCGGCGGCGAGGACGGCGAGGGCGCAGCCGAGGGCTGCCGCGAGCGGACGGGTCATGCTCCACCTCCTGGTCCTGGAAGCCCGAACCTACCAGACCGCGAGCCCCGTGGAGCCTCCGACCTCGGCAAGGACGCCCAGGGGCCGGCCCGGCGCCGCCAGGTCCACCGGCCCGGCTGCGTCCCGAAGGGCGCGCGGCGGCGCTCGCGCCGCCGACTCGGGGGAGGGGAGCTCGAAGAGCCCCGCTCAGGAAGACAGCACGGCGAAGGTGACCGCGGCCGTGGCCACGACCTCGCCGTCCTGGCGCACCTCGCCCTCGGCGAACGCCAGCCGGCGGCCGCGCCTGAGCAGGCGCCCGCGCCCCTCGAGCCGGCCGGGGCGGGCGCGCGCGACGAGCGAGAGCGCGATCGCGGCCGGCACCACGGCGGCGCCCACCGCGCCCGCGGCGGCGACCTCGGCGACCGTGGCGAGCACGGCGAAGTGGATGGTGCCGGGGACGACCTCGTGCTCCGGGCGGGTGTCGAGGACCACCGCGCCGCCCTCGCCCGCCGCCAGCCCGAGCGCCTGGTTGAAGCCCATGG
>CAZNIX010000618.1:0-2634 GCA_964573125.1 uncultured Thermoanaerobaculia bacterium | reverse complement strand
GGCGGCGGCGGCCCGGCGGCGGCGGGCGGCGCGGCCGGCGCCCGGGTGCACGTGCTCGACTCCCGCCCCCACCGCGGCCACCACGAGACGGCGGCGGTGATGGCGGCGGTGGCCTCGCTCGCGCGCGAGCGGCTGTGGCTGACGATCGGCTACTTCGCCCCCGGCCGGCTGGCGGTGCGCCTCCTCCTCGCCGCCGTCGGCCGCGGCGTCGACGTCCGCTTGCTACTCCCCCGGCGCACCGACGTGCCGCTGGTCCGCCACGCCGGCCACGGCTGGTACCGCCGGCTGCTCGCGGGCGGCGTGCGGATCTGGGAGTACGGAGCCGCGATCCTCCACGCCAAGACCCTGGTCGCCGACGGCGCGCTGTCGATCGTCGGCTCGAGCAACCTCGACGTGCGCTCGTTCCGCTTCAACGCCGAGTGCAACGTCGTGGTCTTCGACGACGGCCTCGCCGCCGCGCTCGAGGCGGCTTTCGAGCGGGACCTGACCGAAAGCGAGGAGATCGCCGCCGCCACCTGGCACCGGCGCAACCCCTTCCACCGCGCCGCCGACCGGGTGGCGCGCTGGCTTTCGCCGCTGCTGTAGGGCAGGCTCCCGCGCTTCGACCGGGTCAGGAGGCGACCAGGTCGCGGTACTCCGGGTGCTCCGCGATCACCCGTTCGACGAACGGGCAGGTCGGGACGATCTTCACCCCCTGGGCGCGGGCGTGGTCGAGGGCGGCCAGCACCAGGTGCGCGCCGACCCCGCGCCCGCGGAGCGCCGGGGGCACGAACGTGTGCCGGTAGTCGAGCGTCCCGTCGGCGCGGCGCCGGTAGTCGAGGACTCCCTCGTGGCCGTCGACCTCGGTGACGAAGCGCTGCCGCTCGGCGTCGTGTCGGATCTCCATCGCGCCCGCGATCGTATCGGAAGGCGGCATGCCCCGACCGCCTGCCGCCATGTCGCCGGGCGCGGCGGCTCCGCCGCTGCTCGGCTACACTGCCGGCGTGGCGAGCCGGGACGCGGGCGGCGTGGGCGACGGACCGCTCTCGACCGCGGCGTCGGCGCGGGCGCCGGCCGCGGTCGAATCCGCCTGGGCGCGCTCCGTCGCCGAGGTCCTCGACGCGCTCGCGGTCGCCCCCGAGCGCGGCCTGAGCCCGTCCGAGGTCGCGCCGCTCCGCGCCCGCTACGGCCCCAACCTGCTACGCCGGACCCGCCGCCGCGGCGCCGGGGAGATCCTCGCCGCCCAGTTCAGGAGCCTGGTGGTCGCCCTGCTGGCGCTCGCCGCCGGGGTCTCGTTCGCGTTCGGCCAAGTCGTCGAGGGGGTGGCGATCGCCGTCGTGCTCGCGATCAACGCCGCGATCGGCTTCGTCGCCGAGCTGCGGGCGGTGCGCTCGATGGAGGCGCTGCGCCGGCTGGGCGCGGTCGAGACCCGCGTCCGCCGCGGCGGCGAGGAGCACCGGATCCCGGCCGAGGAGCTGGTGCCGGGCGACGTCGTCCCGCTCGAAGAGGGGGACGTCGTCACCGCCGACCTGCGGCTGATCGAGGCCAACCACCTCGAGGCCGACGAGTCGACCCTGACCGGCGAGTCGCTGCCGGTGGCCAAGGCGACCGAGCCGGTGGCCGCGGACGCCCCGCTCGCCGAGCGCCCCGGGATGCTGTTCAAGGGGACGGCGGTGACCCGCGGCTCGGGCGTCGGGGTGGCGGTCGCCACCGGCATGGCCACCGAGCTGGGCCGGATCGCGCACCTGGCGCAGGAGGCCGAGCAGGAGGCGACGCCGCTCGAGCGGCGCCTGGAGGCGCTCGGCCGGCGCCTGATCCGGGTCACCCTGGCGGTCGCCGCGCTGACCATCGCGATCGGCCTCGCCGCCGGCCGCGAGGCGCTGCTGATGGTCGAGACCGGCATCGCCCTGGCGGTGGCGGCGGTGCCCGAGGGGCTGCCGATCGTCGCCACCCTGGCGCTCGCCCGCGGCATGTGGCGGATGGCGCGCCGCAACGCCCTGATCAACCGCTTGGCGGCGGTCGAGACTCTGGGCGCGACGACCCTGATCCTGACCGACAAGACCGGCACGCTGACCGAGAACCGGATGACGGTACGGCGGCTCGAGCTGCCGTCGAGCGGCTGGGAGATCGACGGCGAGGGACTCGACCTCGACGGCCGCTTCCGCCGCGACGGCGAGCCGGTGTCGCCGGCCGGCGACCCGGTGCTGCGCGCCGCGCTCGAGATCGGCGTGCTGTGCAGCAACGCCTCGCTGGCGCCGGCCGGTGACGGGGACGGCGAGGTCTCGGCCGCCGGCGACCCGCTCGAGGTCGCGCTCCTGGTCGCCGGCGCCAAGGCGGGGCTCAGCCGGGCCGCCCTGCTCGCGGCGGCGCCCGAGGTGCGCGAGGAGGCGTTCGACCGCTCGACCCAGATGATGGCCACGTTCCACCGCCTCGACGGCCGCCTGCGGGTGGCGGTCAAGGGCGCGGCCGAGCGGGTGCTCGAGGCCGCGACCGCGATCCCGACCGCGCGCGGGCGCGGCGAGCTGACCGCGGCGGAGCGCGAGCGCTGGCTGGCGCGCAACCGGGAGCTCGCGGCCGACGGCCTGCGGGTGCTCGCGCTGGCCGAGCGGGAGGCCGCCTCCGCCGGCGAGGACCCCTACCGCGAGCTGACCTTCC
>CAZNIX010000617.1:0-2639 GCA_964573125.1 uncultured Thermoanaerobaculia bacterium | reverse complement strand
GGCCACGATGGAGCTCTATCTCGACACCGGCGTGCTCGCCGCCTACTACGCCCCCGAGCCGGCGAGCGCCGAGGCCGAGGGGCTGGTGCGCGCGACGCCGCGGCCGGCGATCTCCGACCTCTCGGAGGTCGAGCTGTTCGCCGCGGTCACGCGCAAGGTGCGGCGCGCCGAGCTGGCGCTGACCGACGCCCGGCGCATCCGCGCGGCCTTCCTCGCCCACCTCGACGCCGCGCTCTACGCCCGCCTGCCGCTCGGCCGCGAGCACTACCTGCTGGCGCGCGAGTGGGCCGGGCGCGAGGCGGCGGCGGTCTCCCCGCGCGAGGCGCTCCACCTCGCCGCGGCCGCGCTCTCGGGACGGACGCTCGCGACCCTCGACCCGGCGCTCGCCGCCGCCGCCGCCGAGCTGGGGGTCGAGGCGCTGCCGCTCGCGATCGAGGACGGCGAGGCGGCGTCGGTGCACGAGCCGCCGTCGTTCTACGGCGCGGCCGGCGAGGGCGAGGACGCCGCGGATGCGCCCGTCGGCGGCAACGACCGGGAGAACGAGCGGCGCGGCAAGCGACCGAAGCGGCGCCGGGACGCTCCCGGCGACGAGGGCGCCCGGGCGAGGACGACGGCCGCCGAGGAGGATCGACAGCGATGAAGATCGAACCCGGGACTCCGTGTCTCGTCACCGGCGCCTCGTCGGGCATCGGGCGCGCGATCGCGCTCGCGCTCGGGCGCCGGCGCTGCCGGGTGGCGCTGGTGGCGCGCTCGGAGGGGCCGCTCGAGGAGCTGGCGGCGGAGATCGCCGCCGCCGGCGGCGAGGGGCTGGCGCTGCCCGCCGACGTGACCTCGGAAGAGCAAGTCGCGGCCGCGGTCGCCGCCGCCGCCGGGCGCTTCGGCGGCCTGCGCCTGCTGGTCGCCAACGCCGGGGTCGGCCGCTACGCGCCAGTCGCCGAGCAGCCGGCCGAGCACGTCGAAACCACGATCACCACCAACTACGTCGGGCTCACCCGCGCGGTCCGCCACGCGCTCCCGCACCTGCTCGCCGCCGCGCCCGCGCACGTGGTCGGGATCGCGTCGTCGGCCGGGCTCATCCCCCACCGCACGGCGTCGGCCTACTGCGCCTCGAAAGCGGCCTCGATCGCCTATCTGTCGGCGCTGCGGGTCGAGGTCAAGGGGCGCGGCGTCGGCGTCACCTGGGTCTGCCCGGGGATCGTCGAGACCCCGTTCATCGGGCGCGCCGACCTCGATCCGAAGCGCGACCTGCCGCGGCTCAACAACCTCACCGTTCGTACGCTCTCCGCGGACGAGGTCGCGCGCAAGACCGTGCGCGCGGTCGAGTGGAACCGCCGCGAGGTGGTGCTGCCGGCGATGATGCGCGTCTGGGTCTTCGTCCGCCGCCTGGCGCCGAGCCTCGGCGACTGGGTCCAGCGGGTCACCGGCTGAACCGCGCGCGGCGATCGGCGCACCCACCGCGTACGTGGACCGCGCCGTCCGCACCCGGCCCTGGGGCCCGCCGAAACGGCGGTTCCAAGAGGCCCCGCGAGCGCGAAAGGCTCGCGCGCGGAGCGTGGACACGGGGAGGGTTCTGTCGCGCAGCATGTCGTAGTATGCTGAGAGTTCAACTCCTGCTCTGAGAGGGGAGCGCGGCCGCTATTCCGCGGCGCGTGATTCGAAGTGTCGACGCCTCCACCGAGCCGCAAGCAGCCCCCCGCCGGCTACGCCGCGTCCGTAGCGCCCGCGGCGGCCGTGCCCTGGCGGTCGCCGCCGCCGGACCGCGCCCCTTCGGCCGCGGCCGACGGACCGCCCGTGCCGCTCGCGCGCCGCGACCGCGCCCTGCTCTGGCTCCTGGTGGCGGCGATCCCGCTGGTCCGCTGGCGCGTGCTGCCGGGCGTCAGCGTCGCCGACCTCGCGCTCGCCGCCGGCGCCCTCGGCTGGGCGTGGCGCCTCGACCTGCGCCGCCTGCCCAGGGTCTCGGCGGCGTGCCTGGCGTGCGCCGGCGGCCTCTGGCTGTGGGCGCTGATCGGGGGCCTGTGGCGGGTCTTCGGCTCGCCGCTGCCGTTCTCCGAGCTCGAGTTCACGCGCAGCTTCCTCAAGCTCAGCTTCTACCTCGCGGCGGCGACCGTGGTCAGCGCGCGGCTCGCCGGGATCGACGGGCGGGAGGTGCGCCGGGCGGTCGCGATCGTGCTCGCCGCCCACGCCGTGCTCAGCCTGGCGCTCTACGCCGCGATGGTGATCGACCCCCGGGCGACCGCGGCGCTGACCGGGGACGCCCGCCCGGCGATCGATCAGTACTATCCGCTCCGCTGGTTCGGCGACGCCTCGCCGGCCGCGGCCGAAAGCCTCGCCTTTCCCCGCGCCCGCGGGCTGCTGCGCGAGCCCGCCCGGTTGGGCATCGTGCACGGTCTCGGGCTGGCGCTGCTCCTGCTCGGGCCGCGCCGCCCGCCGCGCCTGGGCTGGAGCCACTTGCTGATCGCCGCCTCGATCCTGCTCTCGTTCTCGCTCTCCGGCTACGCCCTGCTCGCCGCCGCGACGGCGCTCACCGCCTGGCGCTGGCGGCGGCACCTGAGCGCCGTCCTGCCGCCGCCGCGGCGCCTGCTCGCGGCGGGGGCGGCGGCGGCGCTGGTGCTGGTGCTGGTGCCGCCGGTCGGCGCCAC
>CAZNIX010000616.1:0-2640 GCA_964573125.1 uncultured Thermoanaerobaculia bacterium | reverse complement strand
CGCGGCGGGAGACGAGGCGGCCCCCGCCGCCGCGTTCGCGCCGGCGCCGCCGCCTCGGCCGCGCGCCGGCGCCGAGATCTCCGCCTCGGTGGTGATCCCGACCCGCGACGGCGGCGCGCGCCTGCGCCAGGCGCTCGCGGCGATCGGCGATCAGCGCTTCGCCGGCCGCTTCGAGGTCGTTCTCGTCGACTCCGGATCGCGCCCCGACGAGCTGCGCGCGCTGCGCGAGTTCCCGGTGCGCGTCGAGGCGATCGACCCGGCGCGCTTCAACCACGGCTTGACCCGCGACCTCGGCGCGGCGCTCAGCCGCGGGCGGGTGCTGGTGTTCCTCAACCAGGACGCCGTGCCCGGCGACGAGCGCTGGCTCGAGCGGCTGACCGAGCCCCTGCTCGGGGTCGTCGGCCGGCGCGCCGCGGTCCAGGGCGGGATCCGCGAGGTGGCCGACCTCGGGGAGCGCTTCTACTGGGACTCCTGCGGCGAGCGCTTCTACTTCACCCGCGAGTCGCGACGCTGGCTGCGCGCCCACGGCGGAATCGGCTTTTCGACCGTCAACGCCGCCATCCGCCGCGACCTCTGGGAGCGCTTCCCGTTCGGCTGGGCGCCGATCATGGAGGACAAGAAGTGGCAGGGGGAGGTGGTCGAGGCCGGCTACCGGATCGTCACCCGCCCGCGCGCGTTCGTCTACCACACCCACGACTACGACCTGCCGGCGCTGCTGCGCCGGTGCGGCAGCGAGGGCTACGGCTGGCGCCTGCTCGGCGAGCGCTACGGCCTCGGCGACGCCCTGCGCGACGCGCTCACGCCGCGGGTCTACGCCGACCTCGCGCGCGGCCTCGGCGGGCGCCGGATCCGCTCGGCGGCCGAGTTCTTCTTCCCGCTCCTGCGCCCGCTCGCCCTCTACCACGGCAACCGCTGGGCGAGCGCGGTCCGGCTGTAGCTTTGGCTCAGCTCTGCCGCCGGAGGGCGAGGATCAGCCCGCACAACGCGAGCAGGAGCGAGAGCGGCCACAGCGTCGCCAGGTCGAGGCCGGCGAGCAGCGCGGCCGAGAGCAGGAGGAAGCCGCCGAGCAGGGTGCCGCGGAGGCCGGCGAACGGGTTCTCCGGCTGGCGCCGCGTCGCCTGGTCGAGCGCGCGCAGGCCGTGCGTGATCAGGAGCGGCGCCTTGACCAGCGCGCTCATCAGCTCGGGCGCCCCACGCAGGCCCTCGCGCGCGAGGTGGAGCGGGCTGAACTCGTGAAGCAGCACGCGCTGGATGTGGCGCCGCGACAGCTCGGCGACGTCGAAGCCCGGCTTGAGCAGGTGGCCGACCCCCTCGAACGTCACGATCGCCTTGACCATCAGGACCATCTCGACCGGGAAGTAGACGCGGTAGCGCCCGCCCTCGGCCACCGATTCGAGGATCAACTGCCCGAGCGAGAAGGTCTCGAAGCTGGCGTTGCGGTACCAGCGGCGGCAGGTCTCGGCGACCTGGCGGCTGAAGCCCCGGGCGTCGCTCTCGGCGCCGGTCTCGGCGAGGCCGGTGAGGTAGCGCGCGGCGCCCTCGGCGTCGCCGCTGACCAGGGAGTAGAAGTAGTAGAGGAGCGTCCGCCGCAGCTCGTCGTCGAAGCGGCCGACCATGCCGAGGTCGATGAACCCGGCCTTGGGCCCGGGCAGGATGAGCAGGTTGCCGGGGTGGAGGTCGGCGTGGAAGAAGCCGTCGCGGTAGAGCATGCGGATGATCGCCCCGGCGCCGAGGTCGATCACCCGGTCCTTGTCCGCCTCCGGCAGCGCCTGCGCCGGCGGGGCGTCCGGGCGCAGGCCGTCGAGGAAGTCCAGGCACAGGAGACTGCGCGTCGAGAACTCGCGGTAGACGCGCGGGAAGACCACGTCCGGCTGGTCGCGGAAGTTGGCGATGAAGGTCTCGGCGTTGTCGGCCTCGATGCGGAGGTCGATCTCGCGCTGGGTGTAGTGGCAGAACTCGGCGACGACCCGGCGCGGCTGGAAGCGGCCCGCCACGAGGTCGAGCATGCGGCCGAGGAAGCGCAGCAGCACGACGTCGCGGCGGACGGTCTCGCGCACCCCCGGCTTGACCACCTTGAGGATCACCTCCTCGCCGCTCTTGAGGCGCGCCTTCTGCACCTGGCCGATCGAGGCCGAGCCGAGCGGCACCGGGTCGATCCAGGCGAACACCTCCTCGGCGTCGCGCCCGAGCTCGGCGGAGACCAGCTCGACGAAGCGCCGGTGGGGCACCGCCGGCAGGCGGTCGAGCAGGAGCTTCAGCTCCGCCGTGATCGTGCGCGGCAGGAGGTCCTCGCGCAGCGACAGGATCTGGCCGAGCTTGATGTAGGTCGGGCCGAGCGTCTCGAGCCGGCGGCGGAGCTGGGCCGGGAAGGGGAGCCCGACCAGGTCGCGATCGACGAACGGCCGGGTGAGCAGCGAGAGCAGCCGGAGCGCGCGGTAGCCGAGACCGCGGCGGCGGCCCTCGGGCCGGCCGCGAAGATGGGCGGCGAGGCCGCCGAACAGGAGCCCGAGCAGATGGCGGTGGGTGGTGAGCAAGCGGCGCGCCAGGCCCGGCGGCTCGCGCTCGACCAGCAGCTCGAACCCCTCGGGCGGCGCCGTCGCGGCGCTCGCGGGCGCGGCCGGCGGCGGCGCGGGCGCGAGC
>CAZNIX010000615.1:2044-2641 GCA_964573125.1 uncultured Thermoanaerobaculia bacterium | reverse complement strand
CGGGCGGGGTGCTGCCGGCCGCGATCGCGGCGCTCGGCCTGGTGCTCGCCGGGGCGGCGGGGCGCGAGGCGCGCTCCGGCACGACGCCGCTCGTCGCCGCGGTGCCCGCCCTCGACCGCCGCTACGTCGGCTGGAAGCTGGCCGCGGCGATCACGGTCGGACTGGCGTTCACGTTCCTCCCGGCGCTGCGCCTGCTGGCGGAATCCCCGGCGCGCGCGGTCTCGGTCCTCGTCGGCACCGTCTTCGTCGCCGGCACGGCGGTCGCGCTCGGAGTCCTCGGCGGCCCGCCCAAGGCCTTCCTCGCCCTCTTCCTCACCTTCCTCTACATCGCGCTCAACGACGGCGGCCGCACCCCGGCGCTCGATTTCGCGGGCTTCTCCGGCACCGCCGGCCCCGCCGTGTGGGGCGGCTACCTGCTGGTCACTGCGGCGGGCCTGGTGCTCGCCGCGGCGGTGCACCGGCGGCGGCGCGCGGTGTGACGGCGCCCGCCGGGGGCGCGCTCGCGCCGCCCCGGTGCCGGCGAGGTCCGAGGCGCTCGATCGGCGACCTCACGCTCGATCCCGCGGCGTTCCCGAGCGCCGCCAGCCTCCAGGCGTC
>CAZNIX010000615.1:0-2034 GCA_964573125.1 uncultured Thermoanaerobaculia bacterium | reverse complement strand
CAGTTCCTGTTCTCCAGCCCCGCGGACTCGATCCCGCAGGGTTTCAGCCTTGGGATGGCGCGCGCGCCGAGAACGGGCCTATGATCCGCCGCATGGGAGGGCTCCTCGCCGGGCGGGACCGCGGCCGGGCGATCGCCGGCGCGACCGGGGGCCGGGGCGTGCGGCGGCTGGCTCCGCTAGTCGGCGCCGTCGCCGTGCTGTCGGCCGCGGCGTGCGCGTCCGCTCCCCGGCCGCCGGCGACCGCCGGCGCTCCCGTTTCGTTGGCGGCGGACCCGACCGACCCGCTCGCCGTCGAGCTCGAGGCGCTCCGGGCCGCGGTCATCGATCACTACCGGAGCGAGCGGCCGGAACACTGGGACGTCTTCGCCGCCGAGCTCGAGCGGGATGCGATCTTCCTGCCCGGCGTCCTCTACGCGGGCTCGCCGCCCGCGATCGGCATCTGGCATCTCGTGGTCGAGGACGGCCGGACCGCGCTGGTGCGCCAGCCTCCCGTGCCGGCGAGGTTCCCGGCGCTCATGTTCTACTGGGGCGTCTGGGTCGCCTGCGAAGAGGGCGTCTGGCGGGTGACCGGCGAATACTTCCTGGTCGACGAGGTGAGCCTGCTCGAGCCGGAGCGCCGGTGAGGCTCCTCGCCCTGCTCCTCTGCGCGGCGGGGCCCTGGGCCTGCACGGCCTCTCCGCCCGCCGCCACGGACGAGGGCGAGGACGAGAGCGAGGGCGAGGAGGTCAGGGTGCTCGGGCAGGGCGACTGCACGGGGACCGGCGCGGTCACCATCCGGGTCGCGAATCAGGACCGGGTGTTCTCCTTCGACGAGCTGAGGGAGATCCGCCGCGAGGTCGTGCGCTACCTGGCCGAGGAGAAGCCGGAGATGGACCCGTCGGTGATCCTGCCCGGCGAGGTGTTCATCGACTGCTGGGGAACGGCGCGCATGGGCGCCTGGATCCTCGAGTCCGAGTACTCCTCGGAGCCCGAGCTGCAGCTCGCCTTCCGCGTCCACACCGGCGAGAGCCTGATCGTCCGCCAGAACATCGGCCTCGAGGAGGTCGGCGGCCGCTGGCAGGCGACCGGTACGGGCCTCGAGTTCGCCCACCGGCTGCGCTGACGGCCGGCCGGCGCCGGCGCGACGAGGCTTCTCGTCTTCACTGGCCGCCCGCGGCGCCGGCCGACCCGCGCCGCCGCAGTGATCGCTTCATCGCCCGGTGGGCGCCGGGGCGCCGGCGGTGCTTGCCGGGACGGCCGCCAGCGGGCCGAGCCGGCGCGCCGGGCCGATGCGCCGGGCCTCGATCTTGAGGTGGTCCTGCTCCCAGGTCTTGCCGCCGTCGGTCGTGCGGTCGCCGCGCCAGGAGAAGCGGTCGGGCCGGATGTCGTAGTAGCGGATTCGCATGGTCGAGGGCTCGGGGCTCATGACGCCGAAGGTCTGCTCGATGTGCATCTCGTCGCCGACCTTCCGCGCCGTGCCGGTGTCGTGGTGCAGGCCGTCGCCGGCGTCCATACCGATCAGTTCCCAGCGGTCGAGGACCGCGTTGTAGGCGCGGACCGTGGTCGTCACGTAGAACGTCTCGCCGGCTTCGCCGACCACGCGGTACTCGTCGAGGATCTGCCCTTCGGCGAGCGCGACCGCGCTCCAGTAGCCTTGGCCCTTGCCCCACTTCTTGCTCTCCGAGGTGAACCGCCAGTCGCCGAGCAGGTAGTCGAACTCTCCGCGATGCGCGTCCCACGAGGCGCGGATCTGTTCCGGGGTGCGGCGCTCGGGCGGCTCTTCCGACGCGCCCGGCGCGACCGCCGCGATCGACACCGCGAGCAGCGCCGCGAGCACCGCGCCGGCTAGAAGGCCTTTCTTCGGCATGGCGACCTCCCTGTTTTTTCCAGTGTGATGGGCGGCGCGTCCGCCGCGCCGCCGCGCTCGAGGGTAGGGAGCGCCGGGAGGCGCGGTCAATCGAGGCCGATGAGCGGCCGGCGGCGCGCGGCGAGCGGCGCCCGCGGCGCGGCGAGCGGCGAGCGGCGGGGACCGGCGGGGCAGGGAGGTGCGACCGG
>CAZNIX010000614.1:0-2647 GCA_964573125.1 uncultured Thermoanaerobaculia bacterium | reverse complement strand
CGGCGGCGAGGTCGGGCCGCGGCGGCCGCCCGAGGTCCGCGGCCATCGCCTCGATCGCGGCCAGCCAGCCGCCGGCGGTCGGGGCGAGGGCGGAGAGCAGCGGCGTCAGCGCCCAGTCGGCGACGCCGTCGGCGGCGCTCTCCGGTCGCGGCGGCGGCGTCGCCGGCAGCACGATGGCGAGCCGTGCGTCGCCCGCCTCCAGCTCTTCGACCTCGAGCTCCACGCGGCCGACCGTCAAGCGATCGCCGGGCACGAGCCGCGCCTCGTCGCGCCGCTCGCCGTTGACGCGCACGCCGTTCTTGCTCCCCAGGTCGCGCACGCCGACGCCCTCGTCGCCGGCGATCAGCACCGCGTGCACCCGCGACACGCCGCGCACCGGCAGCACCAGGTCGTTGGACGCCAGGCTGCCGAGCCGGCTCTCGCCCGGCGCGAGCAGGAACGAGCGCACGACGCCGCCGACCTCGCCGCGTAGCCGGAACCAGCGCCGCGCCGGCTCGCCGCCGCGGTCGGTCGAGGCCCTCACCACGTCCTCCTCCTCCGCCCCGCGTCGGCCACCTCCGAGCCGAGCGGCGGACCGCTCGCCGAGGGTGCGCGCCGCAACAGCTCGGCCGCGGCGCCGGCGCCGCCCCAGGCACCGAGACGTTCGTAGACGGCGAGCGCCTGGCGGGCGCTCTCCTCGCCGGCCGCCCCGGCGCCGGTCGCGAGCTGGAGCTCGGCCAGCTCCAAGAGGTCGTGCGCGGTCTCCAGCTCGGCGCCGAAACGGCGGTGATCGGCGAGCGCCCCGAGCACGAGCCGCTCGGCCGCCTCGAGGTTTCCCCGCCGTCGCTCGAGCCGGCCGAGGGCGCGGCGCACCCCGGCTCCGAGCAGCCCCCTAGCGCTCTCGCGGGTGAGAGCGAGCGCCTCGTCGAGGTGGCGGCGGGCCGCTTCGCGGCGTCCGCTCCGCTCCTCGACCTCGCCGAGGACGTAGAGCCCGAAGAGGCGTTGGTCGAGCGACGACGGTTGGTCGTCGCCGGCGGTCAGCGCGCGCCGTGCCCAGCTCCGCGCCCGTTCGAGGTCGCCGCGCGACAGCTCGACGCGGGCCAGGGTGGGATAGAGCTCCATCCGGAAGCTCTCGTCGTCGGAGAGCGCCAGGGCCTCGGTCAGCAGCCCCTGCGCGCCTTCCGGGTCGCCGCGTTCGAGCGCCACCCGCGCCAGGCGCTCGAGGCCCTGCATCTGCAAGTCGCCGTGGTCCAGCTCGCGCGCCACCGCCAGGGCGCGGCGCGCCTCCGCGCTCGCCTCGTCGAGCCGCCCCTGGGCGACGAGCAGCTCGGCGCGATTGCTGTCGACCATCGCCGCGCCGAGCCGCATGTCGCCGGTCTCGCGCAAGGTGCGGCGGGCGCGGTCGAAGAGGCCGCCCGCGACGGCGAGGTCGCCCTGCCGCATGTGCAGGATGGCGAGGTTGTTGGAGCTCCAGGTGAGGTTGCCGAGGTCGCCGGTCCGCTCGGCGAGGGCGAGCGCGCGCTCGAAGGCGGCCCGCGCCCGCGGCGCGTCCCCCTGCACCATCGCCACGACGCCGCGCCAGCGTTCGACCTGACCGGCCCGCCGCGGTGAGCCGAGCTGGTCGGCGAGCTGCTCGGCGCGGTCGAGGACGGCGGCGTCCTCCGCGAAGCGCCGCAGCGTGCGCAGGGCCTCGTGCTGGTGGAAAAGGGCGTCGAACTCACGCTCCGGCAGGCCGAAGCGGCGCCAGAGCGCGGCGGCCCGTTGCGCCGCGGCGAGACGTTCTTCGGAGGCGTCCGCGAGTTGCCAGAGCCCGGCCATCGAGCGCTGATAGAGAGGGTCTCCGGCGACCGCCCGCTGCCGGCTGCGCAGCGCCTCGAGCACCCGCTCCGCCTCGTCGAGCGCGCCCGTGCCGAGCGCGACGTCGGCGCGCTGCAGAGCGTAGTGCCGGCGCTCCGGATGGCGCGCGATCAGACGATCGAGCAGGTCGGCTTCGAGCGCTCGCTGCCCGGAGGCCTTCGCCAGCAGCAGGTCGGCCTGCAACCGCCGGTCCTCGTCGAGGCCGGCGGCCAGGCGCCGCGCCGCGCGGCCGGCCTCGGCCGCCTCGGCGAGCCGGCCCAGGGCGTAGAGCAGCTCGCCGCGGTGGAGCTGGAAGCGAAACGCCTGCGGCTGGCGCTCGATGGCGCGCTCGAGCAGCCGCAGCGACTCCTCCTTCTCGCCGGTCAGCGCGCGGCCGTAGAGGCCGAGCGCCTCGTCGTCGTCGCCGGCGAGGGCGCGGCGCAGCTCGACCGGCGGTCGCTCCCCACTCCCGGCCCAATCCCGCAAACGTTCGCCGAGGCGCTCGGCGACGGCGGCGAGCTCCGGCGCCGCGAACTCGACGGCCGGGCCGTCCGGCGGCGTCCAGCCCGCCACCAGCCGACCGGAGCGAGCCGTCACGTCGACGACCGAGTCGACGCCCATCGCCTGGAGCCCCCGCCGCCAGTCGCCCCGCCGGCCGGCCTCGCGATGGCCGAGCTGGGCGTACTCCGCGGGCGGCAGCACCTCGACCGCGGTGGCATACAGCTCGGCGTCGAGCAGCGCCGCGAGCGCCCGGGTCTGCCACGCCGCCGCGTCGTCCCCGACCACCGCCACGGTCCGGTGCGCCGGCGACGCCACGGCGGCCGGCGGCGCG
>CAZNIX010000613.1:0-2675 GCA_964573125.1 uncultured Thermoanaerobaculia bacterium | reverse complement strand
GAGCGCCGGTGCCGGGGAGGAGCGCCCACGGGACGGACCGGCCTTCAAGATCCGCTCCGGCCGCAGCCGGAGAGAGGCGAGACCGCGGGGCCGGCACCTGGAAGGCCGGCCCCGCGGCGGGTTGGGGGAGGTGCCGGCGGCGCCGCGGAGCAGGCGGCGCGCCGGCGGGAGGCAGGTCCTTCGTCCGGTACAGGTCCGGAGGAGTCCGTTCGGTTCGCGGACCGGCCGGTCGCGACCGCTCTCGATCCGCGCCGCGCCCGAGCCGCCCGATCTCCCGTTCAGTTCCCGGCCGGCCGCGCGTCCGCGGTCTGCTCGCCGCCCGGCGTGTACGGGTGCTCGTCCAGCCAGCGGGCGAGGACGGCCTCGGGCACCGGCGCCAGGGTCGCGGTCAGCCAGGCCTTCTCGCCGGCGCGCTCGACGGTGTACTCGACCTCGCTGCCTGGGCGCAGCGCCGACTTGGCCTTCTTGAGCGCGGTCTTGTCCTCGGCGTAGAGGTCGGTGCCGTTGAGCGCGAGCAGGACGTCGCCGGCGCGGAAGCCGGCCGCCTCGGCCGGGCTGCCGGCCTCGACCGCGGCCACGGCGTAGCGGCCGTCGGCGGCCTTCTCGGTCTCGATGCCGAGCCAGCCCTTCTGCTTGAACTCGGCCGTCATCTTCTCGCGGTGCTCCTTCGCCTCCTGGGCGCACTTCTCGCCGCCGGCCAGGGCAACCGACGCGAAGGCGACCAGTACGGTGAGCGAGAGGAACCAGCGCAGGGTCTTGATCACGGGGATCTCCTTTCCGCCCGGCGGGTCCGGGCAGAGGTTGAGGTGGGGTGACGCATGCCCGCCAAGCTACGCCCCGCCGGTGTGAATGTCCTCACCGCGAGGTCAAACGTCGTCACCCGTGTTTCGGAGTTGTGAAACCGGCCCCGGCGGCCGCGGACGGTGGTCTATATTGCCGGCGTGGACGACGCGCGGCAGGGCGTGGACGGCGGGCGCTGGTGGCGCGGCCGGCGGACGATGTGGCTCGGCTTCGCCGCCGTGGCCGCCGCGCTCGCGGTGCTGCTGGTCCTCCAGTACCGCTGGCTCGGCGACCTCCAGCGCGCCTCGACGATCGCCCGCCGGGCTTCGCTCGAGAAGTACCTCGAGGTCGCCGGCAAGGAGGTCGCCTACCACTACCAGGGCGCCGCCGAGCGGTTGCTCAACGTGCCGGCCGAGGGGTTCACCCCGGAGGCCTTCCGCAAGGGGCCCTGGTACCTGGCCAAGAAGCTCCACGGGGAGGAGGGGATCCGTCACGTCTTCCTGGTCAGCTACCACGCCGAGACCGAGGGGCTCTACTTCCTCGAGCCGGAGAACGCCCGGCTCGCCGAGCCGGTGTTCGACCCCGAGGTGCTCGCGGTCTGGGCGGCGATCTCGCCGTGGAGCCTCCTGGCGAAGAAAGGCGCCGAGATCGAGACGCCGCAGCTCGCGGTCGACGAGCGCGACCCGCGCTACCCGATCGTCCTCGGCCCGGTCACCGACGAGGACTCGAAGCTCGTCGGGCTCGCCGGGATGGTGCTCGACGTCGGCTGGTTCGAGCGCGAGGTGCTCCCCGGCGCGATCCGCGAGGCGCTCGCGCTCGATCCCGACCGCGACGGCCTCGCGGTCACGGTCTGGGACGCCCGCGGCCGGGTGGTGCGGGACGACCGCGGCAAGGGAGCGCCCGCGCTCGCGGCCGGCAGCGCCGTGGAGCGACGCGGCGCCGAGGGCAAGCACGGCCGCACCGACCAGGTGATCCGGCCCCTGCCGTTCGTCTTCACCGACTGGAGGATCGGCCTCGCCGACCGCCACTCCTCGCCCGAGCAGTGGGCGCGCGCCAACTTCCTGGTCAACCTCGCGCTCTCGGCGGCGCTCGGGCTGGTGCTGGTCGGGGGCATCGCGCTCGCCCTGCGCAGCGCGGCGCGCGCGATGAAGCTGTCGGCGATGAAGAACGACTTCGTCTCGAACGTCTCGCACGAGCTGCGCACGCCGCTGTCGTCGATCCGGGTGTTCGGCGAGTTCATGCGCCTGGGGCGGGTCGGCGATCCGGGCAAGGTGCGCGAGTACGGCGAGTACATCGAGACCGAGAGCCGGCGCTTGACCCGGCTGATCGACAACATCCTCGACTTCTCGCGCATCGAGTCGGGGCGCAAGGAGTACCAGCTCGAGGAGACCGACGTCGCCGAGGTGGTCGCCGAGTCGCTCAAGACCTTCGAGGTGCGGCTGCGCCATCAGGGGTTCCGCATCGCCCTCGAAGCGCCGGGCGAGCCGCTGCCGCGCCTCGAGGTCGACCCCGGGGCGATCGCCCAGGCGGTCTCGAACCTGGTCGACAACGCGGTCAAGTACTCGGACGGCGGGCGCGAGATCACGGTTCGTCTCGGGCGCGCGCGCCGCCACGTCACGATCGCGGTCGAGGACCACGGCATCGGCATCTCGCGCGAGGAGCAGCGGCGGATCTTCGAGCGCTTCCACCGCGTCTCGACCGGCGCCGTGCACGACGTCCGCGGCAGCGGGCTCGGGCTCTCGATCGTCCAGCACATCGTCCACGCCCACGGCGGACGGGTGAGCGTCGACAGCGAGCCCGGCCGCGGCAGCGCGTTCACGATCCACCTTCCGATCGAGCGACCGGCGGCGGGCCGCCGCGACGCCGGCGAGCACCGGCGGAGCGAAGGCCCGGCC
>CAZNIX010000612.1:0-2678 GCA_964573125.1 uncultured Thermoanaerobaculia bacterium | reverse complement strand
GCCTCGGCGCGGCGGGCCGGGCGGGCGCGCGCCAGGCGCTCGGCGGCCGCGGGGGCGGCGTCGAGGCGACTGCAGATCGGGATCGCGTCGCAGCCGGCGAGAAACGCCCGCTCGGCGCGGTCGGCGAGCGAGCCGAACGGGGCGAGCGCCTGCATCTCGAGGTCGTCGCTGAACGCGGCGCCGGCGAAACCGACGTCGCGGCGCAGGACCCGGCGGGCGATCGCCGGCGAGAGGTCGGCGGGAAGCCGGTCGGGGTCGAGCGCGGGGTAGACGCCGTGGCTGAGCATCACCGCCCCGGCCTCGCCGGCGAGCGCCCGGTAGGGCGCCAGGTCGGCCTCCAGCTCCTCGGCGGAGAGGGTCACCCAGGTGCCCTCGTGGTGGGTGTCCTCGCCGCTGCCGCCGAGGCCCGGGAAGTGCTTGACGCAGCCCCCGACCCCCGCCGCGCGCAGGCCGGCGAGGAAGCCCCGGGCGCGCGCGATTACCGCCCGCGGCCGGCTCCCCAGGTAGCGCCCCTCGAGCCCGTTGCCGGTGAAGCCGCGGTCGAGATCGACCACCGGCGCGAAGTCGACGTCGAAGCCGAGCGCGGAGAGCGCGTGGCCGACCCAGCGGCCGGCGCGGCGCGCGAGCGCGGGCGGCGCGGCGGCGAGGTCGGCCGGAGCCGGCGCGGGGCCGACGACCGCGGCCAGCCGATCGACCCGGCCGCCCTCGGCGTCGACGAAGAGGAGCGTCGCCGGCGAGGCGGCGCGGATCTCGGTGGTCAGCGCGACCACCTGCTCCGCGCTCGCGACGTTGCGCTTGAACAGGATGACGCCGAACGGCCGCAGCGCCTCGAGGGTTCGCCGCTCCTCGGCGGCTAGCGCGGCGCCCGCGACGCCGACCACCAAGTGGCCGCCACCGGTCCGCAGACTGGACTTGCCCATCGGCCTTTCCTCCTCCGGTGAGATGGCTCGAAGCTCCCACCGTGCTGCGCGGAGACGCCCCACCGGCGCCCCGACCGCTCGGTCCACCTTACGCCGCGTCCGCGTGCACGCGGCGTGGCGCACGCGCGCTGGCCAGCGTTCTGGTTCCCACCGTCCAGCTCGGGGACCGCGCCCGCCCGTTGACGCCGGCGCGCCGGCTCGTCGCCTCGCTCATCCTCCCAGCCTCTTCTTGAGGCTGTGCAGCAGGTTGAGCGCGGCGAGCGGGGTGAGCTGCTCGAGGTCCGTGTCCACCAGCACCCGCGCCACCACCTGCTCGGGCGGCGTGAAGAGCGCGAGCTGGTCGTCCACCGGCGGCGGCGGCGCCCCCTCGCCGTGGGCCAGGCGCGGCGTGCCCGAGGGGTCGTAGTCCTGCGCCTCGAGGTTGGCGAGCACCTCGCCGGCGCGCTCGATCACCGACGGCGGCAAGCCGGCGAGCCGCGCGACGTGGAGGCCGTAGGACTTGTCGGCGGCGCCCGGCGCCACCCGGCGCAGGAAGATGATCCGGTCCTGCCACTCCTTGACCGCCATCGTGCGGTTGACCACGCCGGGCAGGAGCGCGGCCAGCTCGGTCAGCTCGTGGTAGTGGGTCGCGAACAGCGTCTTCGGCCGGTTGTGCGCGTGCAGGTGCTCGACGATCGCCCACGCGAGCGACAGGCCGTCGAAGGTCGCGGTTCCGCGGCCGACCTCGTCGAGGATGACCAGGCTCTCGGCCGTCGCGTTGCGCAGGATGTTCGCGGTCTCGATCATCTCGACCATGAACGTCGACTCGCCGCGCGCGAGGTCGTCGGAGGCGCCGACGCGGGTGAAGATGCGGTCGACCACGCCGATCTCGGCCGCCTCCGCGGGGACGAAGCTCCCGGCCTGGGCCATCAGCACGATCAGCGCCACCTGGCGCAGGTAGGTCGACTTGCCGCCCATGTTCGGGCCGGTCAGGAGCACGATGCGCGCGCCCGCGCCGTCCAGCTCGGCGTCGTTGGGGACGAAGCCGTCGCGGCCGCTCGGCCCGACGGCTTCGACCACCGGGTGCCGCCCCTCGCGGATGACGATCGGCCCGCCCGGCTCCCCCATCGCCGGCTCGCAGTAGCGGTTGCGCGCCGCCACCTCGGCGAACGCGAGCAGGGCGTCGAGCGCGCCGACCGCGGCGGCGAGCGCGGAGAGCCCCGGCCCGTGCGCGGCGATCTCGCGCTCGAGCCGCCGGAAGTGCTCCTCCTCGAGCGCGATCTGGCGCTCCTCGGCGGCGAGGATCTGCTCCTCCAGCTCCTTGATCTCGGGCGTGACGTAGCGCTCGGCGTTGACCAGGGTCTGCTTGCGGATGTAGCGCTCCGGCACCAGGTGCTGGTTCGCCTTGGTGACCTCGACGTAGTAGCCGAAGACCTTGTTGTAGCGGATCTTGAGCGAGCCGATGCCGGTCGCCCGCTTCTCCTCGGCCTCGAGCGCGAGGATGTGGCGCTTGCTGTCGCGCGCGAGCGAGCGGTGGCGGTCGAGCTCGGGGTCGACGCCGGCGGCGATCACTCCGCCGTCCTTGAGCGCGGCGGCGGGCTCGGGCTCGAGCGTGGTCTCGAGCAACCGGCGGAGCGCGTCGAGCGGGTCGGAGGCGGCGATCGCGGTCAGCAGCTCGGGCTCGCCGCCCCCGGGACCGTCCGCTCCGCCGCCGCCCACGACGGCGCCGCGCGGCGGCGTCCGCTCGGCACCGCCGCCGGGGGCGGCGACGCCGCCCGG
>CAZNIX010000611.1:0-2678 GCA_964573125.1 uncultured Thermoanaerobaculia bacterium | reverse complement strand
CGCCGTCGCGGCGCTGGCGGCGCCCGGCGCCGCCGTCGCCCAGGACGGCCACGCCGGCCACGCCGCCGCTCACGATCCCCACGCCCGGCACAAGGCGATGGCCGCGGAGGGGGACGGCGACCGCGGCGCGGTCGAGGTCGGCGCCGGGCTCGCCATCCCCGACGTCCCGGTGCGCGACCAGACCGGCGCCGAGCGCCGCTTCTACTCCGACCTGGTCGCGGGCAAGACGGTGGCGATGAACTTCGTCTTCACCACCTGCACCACGATCTGCCCGCCGATGGGCGCGAACTTCGGCCGCCTGCGCCAGGAGCTGGGCGAGCGCGCCGGCCGCGACCTGTTTCTGATCTCGGTCTCGGTCGACCCGGTGACCGACACCCCGGAGCGGCTCGCCGCCTGGTCGCGGCAGTTCGGCGCCGGCCCGGGCTGGACCCTGGTCACCGGCGAGCGCGCCGAGATCACGCGCCTGCTCAAGGCGCTCGAGGTGTTCAACGCCGACTACACCCAGCACTCGCCGGTGGTGCTGATCGGCAACGACTCCGCCGGCGAATGGACCCGCGCCCACGGCCTGGCGCCGCCGGCCAAGCTCGAGGAGCTGCTGACCACGGCGGCGTCGGCGGGCAACGGGAAGGGAGGGGTGCGATGAGCCGGTTCGCCGGGCTCGGAGTCGCGACTCTGGTCGCCCTGGTGGTCGTCGGCGTCGCCTCGGCGGGGGAGCCGCCCGCCGGCGCCGGGTCGGCGCCCGCCCAGAGCGCCGACTCGCCGCCCGCGAGCGCCTCGGCGGCTCCGGCCGCCGGCACCGAGGCGGGGAGAAAGTACTTCACCGACACCCTCCTGGTCGACCAGGACGGCCGCGAGGTCCGTTTCTACAGCGACCTGGTCGCGGGCAAGACCGTGGTCATCCACTCGATGTTCACCGAGTGCACCGGGAGCTGCCCGGTGATGGCGCGCAAGTACCAGGCGATCGACGAGCACCTCGGCGACCGCATCGGCCGCGACGTCGAGCTGATCGCGATCACCGTCGACCCCGCGACCGACACCCCGGCGCGGCTCAAGGAGCACGCGGCGAAGTTCGGCGCCGGGCCCGGCTGGCACCTGCTCACCGGCCGGCCGGAGAACGTCGAGCTGGTGCTCGGCCGGCTCGGCCAGTGGGTCGAGGAGCGCGACGCCCACGCGACGATCTTCCTGGTCGGCAACGACCGCACCGGGCTGTGGAAGAAGGCGTTCGGCCTGGCCAAGACCGAGGAGCTGATCGCGATCGTCGACAGCGTGGTCGACGACGCCGGCGCGCCTTGATTCCGGGTCGGGTTCTCCACGCACGCCCTCGGAGCGGCCAGAGCGCCGGCCGCCCCCGGACCGGGTCGAGGGTCCTCCTCCCAGGGGACGGGGCGCGCTCGGAGGGTGCGGGTTGCGGCTGGCGCGCCCCTCGACTGCCCCGGCGCACTCCCGCGTCGTTCTTCCGAACCGCTTCGTTGAGCGCCGGGTCAGACGCCCCTGGGAGGAGGACCCTCGACCCGGCCCTGCCGCCCGCCCGGGTTCCCCCACCCGGTTCGAGGTCCGCCGGCAGGGCTGTCCTGGCCAGCGTCTTGGTTTGCGGAGTGGTGGGCGCTGCGGCGGCGGGGGAGCTGACCACCGAGCAGCGGCGGGGCAAGGAGATCTACATCCGCGGCGCCACCGCCGACGGGGCGGCGATCACCGCCCTGATGGGGGCGGACCGGATCGAGGTGCCGGCGAGCGCGCTGCCGTGCGTCAACTGCCACGGCTTCGACGGCCGCGGGCGGCCCGAGGGCGGGGTGACGCCGACCGAGGTGACCTGGGAGGCGATGACCCGGCCGTATGCGGTCAAGACCCCGAGCGGCCGCGAGCGCCCGCCCTACGACCGGCGGGCGGTCAAGCGCGCGATCACGCTCGGCATCGACCCCGGGGGCAGCGACCTCCACATCGCCATGCCGCGCTACCGCATGGCCCACGCCGACCTCGAGGCGCTGGTCGCCTACCTCGAAGTCCTGAGCGCCGACCGCGACCCGGGGGTCGGCGACAGCGAGCTGAAGCTCGGCTTGCTGCTGCCGCCCGCGGCGGGCCCGCTGGCGCCGCTCGGTCAGACCATCCGCACCGTCATCGAAGGCTGGGCCAAGGAGCTGAACGCGAAGGGCGGCGTCTACGGCCGCGAGCTGCGCCTATCCGCGCTCGAGCTGCCGGCCGACCCGGCGGCGCGCCGGGCCGCGGCCGAGCGCTTCCTCGACGTCGAGGGCGTCTTCGCGCTCGCCGCCCCGTTCTTCGCCGGCGCCGACGCCGAGCTGGCCGCGCTCGCCGCCGAGCGCGGCGTGCCCGCGATCGGCCCCTTCACGCTCGACGCCGCCGAGGGCTTCCCGGTCAACCGCCAGGTCTTCCACCTCTGGTCGGGGATCTCCGGCCAGGCGCGGGCGCTGGCGCGGTGGGCGGGGCGGGGTGGCGGGGGAGAGGCAGAGAGCGAGAACGCGCGGCCCGGTGTCGGCGTCCAAGGCGGCGAGGAAGTCCAAGCCGGCGCCGAGAAGGCCTCGCCGCCGGCGGCGATCGCCGAGCCGGACGACGGCCGGCTGGCCGGCGCGACGGCGGCGATCACGGAGGAGCTGGAACAGGCGGGCGGCCCGCCCCCGGAGCGCGTGCCGCTCGGCGCCGCGGCCGACCCGGCGGCGCTCGCC
>CAZNIX010000610.1:0-2683 GCA_964573125.1 uncultured Thermoanaerobaculia bacterium | reverse complement strand
AAGGTGGCGGCGCTCGCCGCCTGGGAGCCGGACGGCTCGGGGGCGGACGGCGCCGGGCCCGCGGGCGCCGGCGGGGACGGCGGCGCCCGCGGCGGCGGCCGCCTGGTGCGCGAGGTCAGCCTGGTGCTCGGCGGCGAGTGGAAGACCTTCGAGGTCAAGGTCACCGCCATGCGCGGCGCCGGCGGCGAGCCCGCCGGGCGGGTGATGGTGATCGAGGACCTGACCGAGCTGATCAAGGCGCAGCAGCTCGCGGCCTGGAACGAGGCGGCGCGGCGGATCGCGCACGAGATCAAGAACCCGCTGACCCCGATCAAGCTCTCGGCCGAGCGGCTGCTGGTCAAGCAGCGCCAGGGCGACCCCGATCTCCCCGCCGCGCTCGAGGAGGGGGTGGAGACGATCACCCGCGAGGTGGCGACCATCCAGGCGATGGTCGACGAGTTCTCGCGCTATGCCCGCATGCCCTCGCCCCGGCCGGCGCCGGTCGACCTCGCGCGGCTGGTCGCGGACACCGTCCACCTCTACCGCGACCTCAAGCCGGGGGTGGCGGTCGAGGGGGAGATCGCCGGCGCCCTGGCCGAGGCCTGGCTCGACGCCGAGCAAGTCCGCCGCGCGCTGATCAACCTGATCGACAACGCGCTCGCCGCGACCGACGCCCCGGGCACGGTGCGGGTCTCGGCCCAGCGCGACGACGGCCGGGTGGCAATCCGGGTCGCCGACACCGGCCGCGGCATCCCCGCCGAGGCGCGCGACAAGCTCTTCCTCCCCCACTTTTCGACCAAGGGGCGCGGCACCGGCCTCGGACTCGCGATCGTCCACCGGATCGTCACCGAGCACCACGGCACGATCCGGGTCGAGGACAACCGGCCGCACGGCACGGTGTTCACGATCGAGCTGCCCGATCGCGCCGGGGTGGCGCATGCGGTGGACGCAAGCGGAATACGCGCGCCTTGAGGGCCCGTGTGCGGGGCCGAAGGCCCCGGACTCGGGGGAGGGGGCCCCGCAGGACCGCGCTCCTGCGGGGAGGGGGGCTGGAACGTATAATCGCGCCATGGCGAGCCCGCAACAGCGCGTCGAGGCCGATCTCAAGGCGGCGCTCAAGGCCGGGGACAAGGAGAAGCTCTCGACCCTGCGCCTGCTGCTGACCGAGGTCAAGAACGAGCGCATCCGCCGCGGCGCGGAGGTCGACGCGGAGGCGTTCGCGGCGGTCGTGCGCCGGGCGATCAAGAAGTGCCAGGAGGCCGCCGAGAGCTACCGCGCCGGCGGGCGCCCCGACCAGGCGGCGAAGGAGGAGCGGGAGGTCGCGGTGCTCGAGGGCTACCTGCCGAAGCAGGCCTCGGAGGCCGAGGTCCGCGCCGCGGTCGAGGCGATCGCCGCCGCCGAGGGCCTCGCCGGCCCGCAGGCGATGGGCGCGCTGATGAAGGCCGCCCTCGCCAAGCTCGGCGCCAGCGCCGACGGCAAGACCGTGAGCCGGATCGCGCGCGAAGTGCTCACCGCCCGCGAGGGCTAGGCGCGCCGCCTACGCATGCGCAGGGTCGTCGTCGGCACGGCGGGCCACATCGACCACGGCAAGACCGCGCTGATCCAGGCGCTCACCGGCATCGACTGCGACCGCTGGCGCGAGGAGAAGGAGCGCGGGATCACCATCGATCTCGGCTTCGCCCACTTCGAGCGCGGCGATCTCCAGGTCGGCTTCGTCGACGTCCCCGGCCACGAGCGGTTCCTGCACAACGCGCTCGCCGGCCTCGGCGGCATCCGCATCATGCTGCTGGTGGTCGCCGCCGACGAGGGGGTGATGCCGCAGACCCGCGAGCACCTCGCGATCTGCTCGCTGCTCGGCATCCCGGCGGGTCTCGTGGCGCTGACCAAGTCCGACCTGGTCGCGCCCGACCTCCTCGAGCTGGCGCGGCTGGAGGCCGAGGAGCTGCTCGCGGCGACCCCGTTCGCGGGCGCGCCGGTGGTGCCGGTCTCCTCCCGCACCGGCGCCGGCGTGCCGGAGCTCGAGGCGGCGCTGCTCGACCTCGCCGGCCGCTGGGCGGAGGACGCCCCCGATCCCGACCGGCCGATGCGGCTGCCGATCGATCGCGCGTTCCACTTGAAGGGGCTGGGGGTGATCGTCACCGGCACGCTCGCGAGCGGCGTGGTGGCGCCCGGCGACGCCTTGGAGCTCCTCCCCGGGGGGCGCCCGCCCCAGAACAAGACGGTGCGGGTGCGCAGCGTCCAGGTCCACGGCGCCCCCCGCGAGCGCGCCGCGGCCGGCGAGCGCACGTCGCTCCAGCTCACCGGCGTCGAGCTGCCCGAGCTGGCGCGCGGCAAGGTGCTCGCCGAGCCCGGCGCCTACCTCGCGAGCCGGCGGCTGGCGGTGCGCTGTACCCTCCTGCCCGAGGCGCCCGAGCCGATCGCCGGCTGGACGCCGGTGCGCTTCCACCTCTACTCGGCGCGCGTCCTCGGCGAGCTGCGGCCGCTCGGCGTCGAGCGGCTCGAGCCGGGCGCCACCGCCGCCGCCGAGCTGCGCCTGGGCGCACCGGTGGTCGCGGTGCACGGCGACCGCTTCATCCTCCGCCGGCCCTCGCCCCAGACCACCCTCGGCGGCGGCGAGGTGCTCGATCCGGCGTGGCGGCCGCGGCTCGCGACCGCGACCGCCGAGGCGCTGGCCGCGCTCGGCGGCGAGCGCGCCGAGGCGCTC
>CAZNIX010000609.1:299-2684 GCA_964573125.1 uncultured Thermoanaerobaculia bacterium | reverse complement strand
GCTGGTCGCGCGACGCCGCCCGGCGCCGGCGGCGTTCCCGCGGCCAGCCGCGCGGCCCCAGGGCGGCTTGCGCGGGAAGCGGCGGCGGCCGGTCGGCGAGAACCCTCCGCGCGGCGGGTGCACGACGGCTCGACTGCGGGTTCGGCGGCGCGCGGTATGGCAAGATCGCCAGCGATGGCCGAGCCGCCGCGCATCCTGCCGATCTTCCCGCTCACCGGGGTCGTGCTGCTGCCGCTCAACTGGCTGCCGCTCCACGTCTTCGAGCCGCGCTACCGGGCGCTGGTCGAGGACGCGATGGCGGGCGCGCAGTTCATCGGCATGGTCCAGCCAGTGATACCGGCCGACGACGACGCGCCCGATGCCGGCGCCGAGCCGGGCGAGGATCCGCAGGTCTACCCGGTCGGGTGCGCCGGCCACATCGAGCGCTGCGAGCGGCTGTCCGACGGGCGTTTCCTGATCCTCCTGCGCGGGGTCCGCCGCTTCCGCGTGCGCGCCGAGCTGGCGCCGCGGCGCGGCTACCGGCGGGTCGAGGCCGACTACGAGGAGTTCGCCGCCGACCTCGCCGAGGCCGCGGCCGAGGTCGATCCCGGCCCGGCGCTCGCCGCCGCGCGCGCTCTCGGCCGGGTGCGCGGCTTCGAGCTCGACCTCGACAAGCTCGCCGGCCTGCCCGGCTTCTCGCTCGTCAACGGCCTCGTCGCCGCCATGCCGCTCTCGCCGGCCGAAAAGCAGGCGCTGCTCGAGGCCCCCGACCCGGCCGCGCGCCAGGAGCTGCTCACCTCGCTGCTCGAAATGAACGCCGGCCCCGCCGCCGCTGCCGGCGGCGACGACGACTTCCAGGCACCGCTGGTGAACTAGACCCTGAACGGCCTGAACGGCCTGAACGCTCTGAACGCACCGGGCTTGCGTTCCCGCACGACTTGCGGTAGGGTTCTTACGCCCGATTACCGAGCCGCCGAGGGTCGCCGTCGATGAGCGCCGCAAGGAAGTTCCGCGAACTCCTCCTCTACGTGGCGAAGCTCTCCGAGGGCGACCCGCGGTGCGGCAGGACCAAGCTCAACAAGATCCTCTTCTACGCCGACTTCGGCGCCTACCGCAAGCTCGGCCGCTCGATCTCCGGCCAGACCTATCTCAAGCGCGAGTTCGGACCGGTGGCGGGCGGCCTGCCCGCGACCATCGACGCCATGGTCGCGGACGGCGAGTGCGTCTGGGCCAGCCGTGACCATTACGGACGAAGCCTCCACAAGCTCCTCCCCCTGCGCGAGCCGGACCTCGCCGTCTTCGACGCCGCCGAGGTGGACCTCGTCCGCCAGGTCGTCGAGGAGCTGTGGGAGTTGAACGCCACCGAGGTGAGCGATCTCTCCCATCGCTTCATCGGCTGGCAGGCCGCCGAGATCGGCGAGGAGATTCCCTACAGCACCGTCCTGGTGGCCCCGATGCGCCCGCTCTCCGGCGACGAGGTCGAATGGGCGCAGCAGGCGATCCGCGAGTTCCGTGACCAGGACGCCGCCACGCCCTAGACGGGTCCGCCGTCACCCGCGCTTTCAATTGGAGTTCGAACACGGGCTCACGCCCAGCGCGCGCTCGCGCGCAGCGGACCGCCCTCGCGGGCGAACGCGACGTCGCACAGGCCGAGGGCGCCGTCGTGGGGGCGGCGAAGGAACCACGGGAAGTCGTAGGGGAGGTAGCCGCGGTCGGCCATCCAGGCGATCAGCTCGGCGAGCGTGGGCTGGCCCGGGCGGTAGCGGAAGAGCGCGGCCTCGATCACGAACAGCTCCGCCGTCCCGAGGAGCGACGCGCCGCCGGCGAGCGCTTCCAGCTCGCAGCCCTCGACGTCGAGCTTGACCAGGTCGGGGAGCGGCCGGGCGCCGCCGGCGTAGAGCGAGTCGAGCGTGACGACCGGCACCGCCCGCGCCTCCATCCCGGCCGCGGCGGCGCCTGCGGCGCCGGGGAGGAGCGAGGAGCCGCCGCCCTCGGGGTCGATCGCGAGCACCCGCTCGCCGGCCGCCGCGCCGGCCGCCGCCCTCACCCACTCGGCGCCCGGGGTCTCGGCGCAGAAGCGCTCCAGCTCGGGCGCGTGCTCGGAGAGCGGCTCGACGAGGACGAAGCGCGCGCCGGGGAAGACCGCGCGCGCCAGGCGGCTCCAGGCGGCGCGGTGGGCGCCGACGTCGAGCACCGCCGCGGGCGCAAAGCCGCGCGTCGCCAGCCCCTCGAGGAAGGCGCGGGTGTCGCCCACCGGCAGGCGCTGCGCCGGCGCCAGCGCGCGGTCGACGCGGCCGACCTCGAGACCGGCGCGGGCGAGCGCGGCGCGGGCCAGGCGCTTGAGCCGGGTGCCCATTGGCCGTACGCTACGGGCCTCGGCGGCGCCGGCTCTCGAACAGCACCCGG
>CAZNIX010000609.1:0-289 GCA_964573125.1 uncultured Thermoanaerobaculia bacterium | reverse complement strand
CCGCGCCGGCGCCGAAGCCGCCGGCGAACAGGGTCACCACCTCGACCCAGCGCACCGCACCGACCATCGAGGCCGCCGACCCGAAGGCGACCGCGATCGAGAGCAGGCCCGCGACGATCGACAGCAGCCGCTTCTTGTCCATCCGCTCCACGAAACCGGGAGGATACCGCCGATGACCCCACGAGCCGCCGCCACGCCCCGCAATCCCCCCCGACGCACCCGCGGCCGACGGCGGCCCGCCGCCGCTGCGGCCACCCTCACCGCCGCGCTCGCGGTGCCCGCCGCCCTC
>CAZNIX010000608.1:0-2695 GCA_964573125.1 uncultured Thermoanaerobaculia bacterium | reverse complement strand
CCGCGCGCGGCCGGGGGCCGGCGAAGCGCGCCGCCAGGCGCACCCCGGCCGCCGCCACCAGCGCCGGGCGCCGGTAGACGACGGCGTGCTCGCCCATCAGGATGAGCTTGCCCGGAGTCGAGGCGGTCACCCGCACGACCGGCGACCGCGGCGCCGGCTGGGGCGGGGGCGGCCGGTACCCGGCGGCCGCGCTCAACCCGCCTCGAGCTTGCCCCGGCCCAGCCGCTCGTGGGCGCGGGCGAGGTCCTGGGAGGTGAACGCGGCCATCAGCGAGACTTCGCCCGCGAGCACGGCGCCGCCGACGATCTCGGCCAGCCGGCGGGCGGCACGGCCCGGGCGCTCGGGATCGGGGAAGACGCCGAGCATCGCCAGCGCCTCGCGCTGGGTGGCGAGCTCGGTGCCGCCGCCGATCGCGCCCACCGGCACGTCCGGGAGGTAGACCGAGCAGTAGACCGCGTCCGGCCCGCGCGGCTCGATGCAGGTCACCCCGAGCGAGCCCTCGACCACGTGCGCCGGATCCTGGCCGGTGGCCAGGAACACCGCCGCCAGCACGTTCGCGTAGTGGGCGTTGAACCCCTTGGAGCCGGAGGCGATCGAGCCCAGGAGGTTTTTGCGGTACTGCGCCTCGACGAGGTCGCGCGAGGTCGTCTTGAGCGTCCGCTTGAGCACCGCCGCGTCGATCTCCACCTCGGCGAACACCCGCTTGCCCCGCCCCTCGTGGAAGTTGATCGCCGCCGGCTTCTTGTCGACGCAGTAGTTGCCCGAGAGGGCGATGCACGAGATCCCGGTCGCCGGCTCGATCAGCTCGGTGACCACGCGGTCGCAGGCGATGGTCGCCATGTTCATGCCCATCGCGTCGCCGGTCTCGAAGCGGAAGCGCAAAAAGACGGTGGTGCCGAACGCCGACGGCCGGATGTCGACGAGGCGCAGGTAGCGGCTGGTCGCCTCGGCGACGGCGCGGATCTCGGTCGTGTGGTGCTCGATCCAGGCGAGGAACTCCTGGGTCTGGACCACGCCCGAGGTGCGGAAGGCCGGGGCGCGGGTCATGCCGACGTCGTCGACCCGTACGGTGGCGCCGCCGGCCTCGCGGATCGCCGCGCAGCCGCGGTTGGTGGAGGCGACCAGCGCCGCCTCGGTGGTGGCGAGCGGGACGTGGACGTCGCCGTCGACGTACTCGCCGTGGAGCCGCAGCGGCCCGATCACGCCGACCGGCACCTGCACGGCGCCGATGAAGTTCTCGCAGTTGCGCGCCGAGGCGCGCTCGGCGTCGAAGGTGTAGCGGCCGGTGTGCTCGAGGCGGGCGCCGGTGATCCGCGCCAGCGCGGCGCGCCGGACCGCCGCCGCCTCGTCGGCGGACAGCTCGGGGGGCAACTGGTAGAACCGCCGCTCGCCGGCGGCGAGCTGGCGCTCCAGCTCCCGGCGTTCGCTCTCGGCGTCCAAGGGTTGCCTCCGGACCGCGGTCTGTCGCTTGCTCATGGCGCGTTTTTCTCCCTCGATGGAACCGGCTCCCTCGATGGAACCGGCTCGATCGGCGCCCGCTTCAGCTCTTCGACGGTGCGGGCGCCGGTGCAGAACATCGCGATCTCCAGCTCTTCGACGGTGCGCTCGATCTTCGCCGCCACCTCCTCGGGCGAACGGGTGGCGGCGGCCAGGAACGGGAAGGCCATGCCGGCGAGGTCGGCGCCGAGCGCGATCGCGCGCGCGACGTCGAGGCCGTTGCGCACCCCGCCGCTGCCGATCACGGTCACCCCCGGCACCCGGCGGCACTGGCGAATCGACTCCGGGGTCGGGATCCCCCAGCCGGCGAAGACCTCGCCGAGCTCGGCGTCGCCGGCGCGCGCGGCCTCGATGCGCGACCAGCTCGTGCCGCCGAGGCCGGCGGTGTCGACGATCGTGATCCCGCGCGCGGCGAGCGCCGCCGCGAGCGCGCCCGAGATGCCGTTGCCGACCTCCTTCGCGATCACCGGCACGCCGAGGCCGGCCGCGATCTCGCCCATCTTGTCGAGCAGCCCGGAGAAGTCGCACTGCCCCTCGGGCTGGATCGCCTCCTGCAGCGGGTTGAGGTGGAGCACCAGGGCGTCGGCGCCGATCATCTCGACCGCGCGCCGGCACTCGGCGAGGCCGAATCCATAGTTGAGCTGGACCGCGCCGAGGTTGGCGAGCAGCGCCGTGGTCGGGGCGTCGGCGCGCACCTCGAAGCTGCCGGCGGCGGCGGCGTCCTCGAGCGCGCGGCGCTGCGAGCCGACGCCGACCGCGATCCCCGCGGCCTCGGCCGCGCGCGCCAGGTTGCGGTTGATGCGCGAGGCGATCTCGGTGCCGCCGGTCATGCACGAGATCAGGAGCGGCGCCGCGAGGCGCTTGCCGAGGAAGGCGATCGAAGTGTCGATCTCGGCGCGGTCGAGCTCGGGCAGCGCGGCGTGGCCGAGCCGCCAGTCGTCGAAGTAGGAGCGGCCGAGCTGCATCCGCTCGTCGAGCGCGAGGCGGATGTGGTCGGCCTTGCGGTCGGCGGAGGCGACCGCGGACGGGGCGTCCGGCGCCGGATCGGCGCCCGCGAGCGGCGGCGCGGCGGCGCGCGGCAGGGTGGTCATCGCCGCCGGCTCCCGAGGCCGTCGATCAGGCCGGCGAGGAAGTCGCGGCCGTCCGCGGCGGCGCTCCCCGCGTCCACCGGCACGCCGCCGAACGCGGCCCTCGGCGG
>CAZNIX010000607.1:0-2701 GCA_964573125.1 uncultured Thermoanaerobaculia bacterium | reverse complement strand
GCGCTTGACGTCGTCGGGGAGGACGAAGTCGCGGCCGGCGAGCACGGCGAGCGCGCGCGCCGCGCGCACCAGCGCGATCGCGCCGCGCGGGCCGGCGCCGACCCGCATCCCGGCCGCCGAGCGCGTCGCCCGCGCGATGCGCACCGCGTAGTCGACGATCCGCTCGTCGACGGTCACCCGCGCCACCAGCCGCTGGACCGCGACCACCTCGCCAGGCGTGGTGACGGTGGCCACGCGGGTGACGTCGAGCAGGTCGCCGAGCCGGCCCTCGGTCACCCGGCGCACCAGCGCCACCTCGTCGGCGTGGTCGGGGTAGTCGATCACCACCTTGAGCAGGAAGCGGTCGATCTGGGCCTCGGGCAGCGGGTAGGTGCCCTCGAGCTCGATCGGGTTCTGGGTCGCGAGGGTGAGAAACGGCGGCGGCAGCTCGAACGACTTGCCCTCGATCGAGATCTGCTGCTCCTGCATCACCTCGAGCAGCGCGGCCTGGGTCTTGGCCGGGGCGCGGTTGATCTCGTCGGCGAGCAGCAGGTTGGTGAACGCCGGACCGCGGCGGATGCGGAACTCGCCGCTCTTGATGTCATAGAGCGTGTGCCCGGTGATGTCGCTCGGCATCAGGTCGGGGGTGAACTGGATGCGCCGGAACTGGCCGCCGAAGGTGCGCGCGAGCGCGAGCACGAGCAGCGTCTTGCCCAGCCCGGGCACCCCCTCGAGCAGGACGTGGCCGGCGGCGAGGAACGCGACCAGCACCTGCTCGACGACCTCGCCCTGGGCGACCACGGCGTGGGCGATCTCCTCGCGCATGCGGTGGACGACCTCGGCGGCGCGCTCGAAGGTCAGCGGGGCTTCGGGCGGCGCGGCGGCGGCTTCGTGATCGCTCATCGGGCTTTCCTCATCTGCTCGAGGGTCTGGATCGTGCGCGTGAACGCGGCGGGGTCGGCGGGTGGCGGGCGCTCGAGCGCCGCGGCCACGAGGTCGTCGGGAAGGCCGGAGGCGCGGACCAGGCGCGCGCGGACCTCGCCCGCGGGGAGGCGGCTCCAGCCGGCATGGCCGGCGGCGGCGGTGCGCTGGACGGCGCGGCGGGCGGCCTCGACCAGGGCGCCGGCGCGGCCGTGGCGGTAGAGGAAGTCGCCGCTCGCGCGGACGTGCTCGAGGAGGCTCCGGCGGGCCGGCGGCGGGTCGGGGAGGAGCGGTCCGAAGCGCCGCGACCGGCGCCAGGCCCAGGCGCCCAACAAGACCAGCCCGCTCGCGAGCGCCGCCCAGGCGCGCTCGCCGAGGACGGCGAGGAGCGACTCGCGCGGGATCCGCCACACCACGCGCACCGCCGAAGGCCGCCCCTCGGCGGTGACGAGCGCCCACAGGAACGAGGCGTGCTCGTGGTCGCCGATCGTGAGGTTGTGCAGCGGCCAGTCGGTGGCGAGGAAGGTCACCGTGCCCGCGCCGTGCCGGTAGCGCAGCACGACGTGGCGGTCGCCCGGGCCCGAGCCGTACTCGGCGGTGCCCACGTCGTCGATCAGCCGCGGCGTGGGCGTGACCTCCACCCGGTAGGCGCGGCCGTCTCCGGGGTCGATGGCGAGGACGTCGCCCGCCGCCTCGGGGTCGCCGTCGCCGTCGTCGCCCTCGCCGCCGCCGTGGGGACTCTCGTCCAGCTCGACGCCGATGAAGTCGAGCAGCGCGCGCTGGGGCGTGGCGATCAGGTCGCCTCCGGCCTCGACCCAGTCGAGGAGCCGGTCCATCTCCTCGGCGCTGACCGTCCCCGGGGGCGCGACGAGGAGCAGCGCCTCGGAGGGGTCGGGCACCGGCACCACCCGGTGCCCGGCCTCGGCCGGGACGCCGAGCGCCGTGATCAGCCGCCGGGCGGCGAGCAGGGGGTCGCGCCGGGCGGCGCCGCGCGGGCCGCGCACGACCTCCTCGTCGACCCGCTCGAAGAGGAGGAGGAACAGTCCGGCGACGACCGCCAGCCAGGCGACGGCCACCGCCGCGGGGAGCAACCGCCGCCGGCGGCTCATCGCGCGGCGCCCTCGAAGTGGAGCGGCCACTCGCCGCACAGCGTCCGCAGCTCGTCCTCGGCGGGCCGGCGGTGGGCGTAGGCGGCGCGCTGCCAGGCGAGCGTCAGGCGCCGGAGGAAGCCGCCGGCGGCGGCCGGGAGCTGGTCGGCGAGGTGGCCGAGGCACTCGCCCTCGGTCCAGCTCTCGCGCACCGAGAGGCCGGGCCGGCGGTCGAGGGCGGCGAGCGCGCCGCGGTAGAGGAGCGAGAGCGCCTCGAGCGGGCGGCCGGCATCGAGCAGGCGGAGCGCGGCGGCGGCGACGTCGGCGGGGAGCGGCTCGCCGGGGTCGAGCCAGCCGCTCAGGAGCTTGCGCTCCGGGCTCGGCGCCTCGGCCTCGGGCGCCGGCGGCCGACGCCGGCGCCCCGAGCGGGCGAGGTAGATCAGCGCGACGGCGATCCCCACGCCCGCGGCGACCCAGAGCACGACCTCGGCGAGCGCGGCGAGCAGCCCGCCGATCCGCGGCCCGCTCGAGAAATCGCCCTCCGGCTCGCCCTCGGGCTCCCAGCGCCACTTCCAGGTGCGCACCTTCTCCCGGCCGCCGAACTCCCCGTCGGCGAGGATCTCCGCGATCGCCCGCTGGGGGTCGGACGTGGCCGCGGCCGCCGGCGCCGCCTCGGCGGGCGCCGCGCCCGGCTCGGCGGCGGCCTCGGCGGG
>CAZNIX010000606.1:0-2704 GCA_964573125.1 uncultured Thermoanaerobaculia bacterium | reverse complement strand
GCCGGCGCGAGGAGAACGGCGAGGCGCTCGCCGCGCCGGCGCGGCCCGCCGGGACGGGGGTGGGCGAAGCGCGCCGGCGGCACGAGCGCGAGCGCGGCGGGCACGGCGGTCAGCGTCGAGAGCAGGCAGAACGCGACGCCGACCGCGGCGTAGAGGCCGAACGCGCGCACCGGCGCGATCCCCGAGGCGAGGAAGGAGAGAAACGCCAGGCCGGTGGTCAGCGAGGTCAGGACCACCGGGGCCGCCATCTCGTCCATCGTGCGCGCCACCGCCCGGGCGGCGGTCTCGCCCGCCCCGGCGCCGGCGAGCCGGCGCTGGTAGTGCCAGAAGACGTGGATCTCGTCGGCCAGCCCGACGGTGACCAGGATCACCGGCAGCACCGCTGTGGTCAGGTAGACCGGCGACCCCAGCCAGCCCATGAGGCCGAACGTGAAGACGACGGCGGCGCCGACCTGGCCGAGCGCGAGCGCGACCCCCGCGAAGCGCCGGCAGCCGAGCCAGAGCACGAGCGCCATCACCGCCAGCGCGAGCGGCACCAGGAGCGCGAGGTCGCCGAGGATGTGCGTCCCGAGCAACGATTCGGCGACCGGCGCGCCGACCACCAGCACGCGGTCGTCGGGGCCGGCGAGCGACTCGACCGCGGCGCGGATGCGCGCGACCAGCCGGGTGCGGTCGGCGGCGCTCTCGGCGGTCGCCGGGACGCCGACCAGGATCGCCGCCGCGCTGCCGTCGGCCGCGACCAGGGTGCCGATCGCGATGCCGGTCGCCTCGAGGTCGCCGCGCAGCGTCGCCAGCTCGTCGGCGGTCTCCGGCAGCGGGTCGAGGAACGGCCGGAAGGTCAGCGTCCCCGGGTAGACGCGGTCGCGGCGCTCGGTGGCGAGGCTGGTGACGTGGCGCTCGCCGATGCCGTCGAGCGCGGCGAGGGCGTCGCTCGCCTGGGCGAGCCGGCGCAGCGCGTCCGGGTGGTAGACGCCCTCGGGGCGGGCGCTCTCGAAGAGCACGACCACCGGGTCGCGCAGCCCGTAGCGGGCGCGCACCTCGGCGTCGAACGCGACCGCCGGATCGCCCGCGGGGACCAGCGAGTGGCCGTCGGTGCGCAGCTCGAGGCGCGCCAGGCCGGGCGCCGCCGCGAGCGTCGCGAGCAGAGGGAGCGCCAGGGCCCGGCGCGGGTGGGCGACCGCCCAGCGCGCCAGGCCGGCGGCGAGCCGGCCGAGGGCGGGGCCGCGCTCCTCGTCTTTCGACGGCGAGGCTCTTTCCGCATTCAAGGTAGGGGGCATCATAGGAGATCGGGGACCGGCGGTCGCTCGGTAACGGTTCAGTGCACCGACTCGACGAATGCGATCTCGGAGGGATGTCAGATCGCGGGCGGGGGCGGGCAATACACCGAGGGGGCGGCGCGGGGCGCGAGCGTCTCGGCGGAGCCGCCGGCGAGCACTTTGGCTAGTAGTGAATGCCGGCGGCGCGCGCGCGCCGGCAGCCGGCGGCAGGAGGAGCGCGGGGTGGCGAGACGGGCGGTGGAGCAGCGCAGCGGACGGGACGGGTCTCGATGCGGTCGCCGGCCGCCGGGGCGCAAGCGATGACCGGGATCGCGATCGTCGGCCTGGCGTGCGAGTACCCCGACGCCCACGGCCCGGCCGAGCTGTGGCAGAACGTGCTCGCCCGGCGGCGCGCGTTCCGCCGCTTCCCGCGCGAGCGGCTCGACCTCGCCGACTACCAGAGCCCCGACCGCGACCGCGTCGATCTCACCTACGGCACGCAGGGCGCGTTCCTCGAGGGGTGGAGCTTCGACCGCGTCCGCTTCCGGGTCTCCGGCCGCGCCTTCCGCTCCGCCGACCTCGCCCACTGGCTGGCGCTCGACGTCGCCGCCCGCGCGCTCGCCGACGCCGGCGCGCCCGCGGGCGCCGGGCTGCCGCGCGCGGCGACCGGCGTGCTGCTCGGCAACACCCTGACCGGCGAGTTCTCGCGCGCCGGCCTGATGCGCCTGCGCTGGCCCTACGTGCGCCGGGCGGTCGGGGCGGCGCTCGCCGCCGAGGGGCGCGCCGGCGCCGAGGCCGAGGCCTTCCTCGACCGTCTCGAGGAGTCCTACAAGGCGCCGTTCCCGGAGCTGACCGAGGAGAGCCTGGCCGGCGGCCTCTCTAACACGATCGCCGGCCGCATCTGCAACCACTTCGACTTCCACGGCGGCGGCTTCACCGTCGACGGCGCCTGCGCCTCGTCGCTCCTCGCGGTCGCCCAGGCCTCTGCGGCGCTCGCCGCCGGCGACCTCGACGCCGCGCTCGCCGGCGGCGTCGACCTCTCGCTCGACCCGTTCGAGCTGGTCGGCTTCGCCCGCACCGGCGCGCTCGCGGCCGACGACATGCGGGTCTTCGACGCCGCCGCCGAGGGCTTCTTCCCCGGCGAGGGGTGCGGCTTCGCGGTCTTGATGCGCGAGGAGGACGCGCTCGCCCAGGGGCGGCGGATCTACGCGCTCGTCCGCGGCTGGGGGGTGTCGTCGGACGGCGCCGGCGGGATCACCCGCCCGGAGGAGGCGGGGCAGGCGCTCGCGCTCGAGCGCGCCTACCGCCGGGCCGGCTTCGGCATCGACACCGTGGGCTACTTCGAGGGCCACGGCACCGGCACGCCGGTCGGCGACGCCGTCGAGCTGGCGGCGCTCGCCGGCGCCCGCCGCGCCGCCGACCCGGGCGCGCCGCCGGCGCCGGTCGGG
>CAZNIX010000605.1:0-2727 GCA_964573125.1 uncultured Thermoanaerobaculia bacterium | reverse complement strand
AGTACCTCGAGGTGGCGGCGGAGTGGGGCCTGCCGGGGCTGGCGGCGCTCGCCTGGGGCCTGTGGGTGCTCGCCGGACGGCTGCGCCGCGACCTCGTCCGCGGCCCGCCGCGCGAGGACGCCGCGCTCGCCGCCGCCGGCGCGCTCGCGCTCGCGGTGCTCGCCGCGGCGCACTTCCCGTTCCGGCTCGGCGTGGTCGCGTTCCCGGCGCTGCTCCTGCTCGCCCGGGCGCTCGCGCCGGAGCCCGCGGACGCCGAGACGCGGGAGGCGCGCGGGGCGAGCGGGCGCTCGCTCGCCTGGGCGCTGGTCGCGCTCGTCGCGCTCGCGCTCGCCGGCCAGGTGTGGCGCGCCGGGAACCGGCTCGAGGCGAACCGCATCCTGCACCAGGTCGAGCAAGTCAGCGTCGCCGCGGCCGGGCGCGCCCCGGCGGCGCTCTACTGGGCCAACGTCAAGCTGCTCGAGCGGGCGCGGCGGCTCGACCCCGCCGACGCGCGCATCCCGCTCGCGATCGGCGGCCAGTACCAGCTGCTCGGCCGGCCCGAGGAGGCGCTCGAGGCCTACCGCGTGGCGCTCGCGGTCGAGCCGCGGCCCGAGATCTACCTCAACCTCGGCCGCGCCCAGGCCGCCGCCGGCGATCCCGAGGCCGCGCGCGAGAGCTTCCGCCGCGCCGCCCTCCTCGACCGCCGGATGCTGCCCGCGATCCCGCGCGAGTACCAGCCGGTGCGGTCTCCGGCGCCGCGGCCGCCGGCGCCGTAGCGGCGCGCTCTCGGCCGGTCCCGGCGGCCGGCTGCGGGGGCCCGCCCCGGCGAGGCGCCGTCCGCGCGGCGTTCGATTCGCGCCGGGAGTTCCGTCCCTTATGGATGGAGACCGCGACGCGGGAGATGGGCTCCCGGGTACGCGGACTTGCCAAGGAGGTGACCGGTCATGTAGACTGGTCACCATGAAAGAGATGAACGCTTCGGACTTCAAGGCCCACTGCCTGGCGGTGCTCGACGAGGTCGCCGCGACCCACGAGCCGGTGCGCATCCTCAAGCGCGGCCGCCCGGTGGCGGTGCTCGTGCCGCCGCTGCCGGTGGACGAGCGCGCGCCGCAGGCGACGCTCGCGGGGACGGTGGAGATCCTCGGCGACGTGGTGGCGCCGCCGCTGGCCGCTTCGGAGTGGGAGGCGATCGGCGGCGGATGAGACACCTGCTCGACACCCACGTCCTGCTCTATTGGCTGGGCGGCGACCCGCGGCTGTCGGCCGCGCAGCGGAGGGCGATCGAATCCGCCGGCGCCGAGCGGCCGCTGTGGGTCTCGGACATCAGCCTGTGGGAGATCGCGACGCTCGCGAGCCTCGGCCGCATCCGCCTCCACCTGCCGCTCGGCGAGTGGCTGGAGCGGGCGGCGGCGCCGCCGCTGGTGCAGCGGGCGGGGATCTCGCCGGCGGTCGCGGCCGAGGTGGCGGCGCTGCCCGACTCCTTCCACCGCGATCCCGCCGACCGCATCCTGGTCGCCACCGCCCGCGTCCTCGGCGCGACGCTCCTCACCCAGGACCGGCGGATCGTCGACGCCGGGCTGGTGCGGACAGTGAGCTGAGCGGCCGGGGCGGGGCTGGGCGAGCTCGGTGGCGTTGCCGACGAGGTTCACCTCGCGATGACGCTCACGGGCGGGACGCGCCCGCGGTAGGATCGACGCGGTTTCTTCACGACCGCCGTCATGGCCGCCCGCGCCCGCCGCGGCCTCCGCCGCCTGCTGCGGCGGGGGGTTCCGCTCCGCCTCCTGCTCACCGCGTCGTTCGTGTCGCTGCTGGTGGCGGCGGTCGGGATCACCGGCTGGCTGCTGATCCGCAACAGCCGGCAGGGCGTGGAGGCGGTCAGCGCCGAGCTGCGGCGCGAGCTGACCGGGCGCATCCACGAGTTCGTGACCGCGTACCTCGAGACCCCGCACCGCCTCAACCGCCTCAATGCCGACCTGCTCCGGCGCGGCCTGCTCGACCCGGGCGACCCGACCGGTCTCGGCCGCCACTTCTTCCACCAGCTCGGCGAGTTCGAGACCGTCAGCTTCGTCTTCCTCGGCACCCCCGGCGGCGGCGCCGCCGGCGCCGGGCGCACCGCCGAGGGGGTGGCGGTGGTCGACACCACGCCGCTCGACCCCGTGCGCGGGCTCATCGCCGGCCCGCGCCGGGAGTACCGCGCCGGCGCCGGCGGCGAGCGCGGCGCGCTGCTCCAGGAGACGCCCGGGTTCGACGCCCGCGGCCGGCCCTGGTACCGCGCCGCGGTCGAGCGCGACGGCCCGGTGTGGAGCGAGGTCTACCCGTTCTTCGCCGAGGGGACGCTCGCGATCGCCGCCAGCGAGCCAGTCTACGGTCCCGGCGGCGAGCTGGTCGCGGTGCTCGGCGCCGACCTCGCGCTCGACCGCATCGGGGAGTTCCTGCGCGGCCTGCGGATCGGCGAGCACGGGCGCACCTTCATCGTCGAACGGGGCATCGTCCAAGAGAGATCCGGCGGTGATTCGCCCCGAGCGACGCGCGGCGGGCTGCTGATCGCGACCTCCTCCGCGGCCGAAACGCCGCTCGCCGGCTCCGGCGCGGAGCGCGCCGGCGGCGGCCTTCTGCGCGCCGCCGACAGCGCCGAGCCGCTGGTCGCCGCCACCGCGAGCTTCCTCGAAGCGCGAAACGGCGACGCCGGCTCCGCCGGCCCGCGCCAGCTCGCCTACCGCCTCGGCGGCGAGCGCCAGCTCGTCGACG
>CAZNIX010000604.1:0-2733 GCA_964573125.1 uncultured Thermoanaerobaculia bacterium | reverse complement strand
CGGCCTCGCGCTCGCCGGCGCCCTCGCGCTCGCCGCCGCCGCCGCGCCGCGGCTCGCCGCCGCCGATCCGGCGCATCCGTTCGACTCCGTCGCCGGCAAGCGGCTGCCGCCGGGGGCCAGCCGCTTCGTTGTCGAGTTCCATGGCGGGCGGCTGCCGGTCGTCGCCGAGCGGGTCGAGCGCCGCGGCGCCGAGCTGGTGCTCCACCGCCTGGACCGCGAGGAGGCGCTGCCGGCGGCCGCGGTCGCCAACCTGGGGCCCGGCGACCTGCCGCCGCGGCGGACGTTCGTCCTCGGCACCGACCGGCTGGGGCGCGATCTATGGGCGCGGCTGGTCCACGGCGCCCGGGTGTCGCTGGCGGTCGGCGTGCTGGCGACGGCCCTCGCCCTCACCCTCGGGGTGGCGGTGGGGTGCGCCGCGGCGCTCGGCGGCGGCGTCGCCGACGCCGTGCTCATGCGCCTGGTCGACCTCGTGCTCGCGTTCCCGCGGCTGTTCCTGCTCATCGCGGTGGTCGCGCTCTTGCGGCCGGCGGGATGGGCGATCGTGCTCGTCCTCGGCGCCACTACCTGGATGGTGATCGGCCGGCTGGTGCGCGCCGAGATCCTGGCGCTCAAGCGCCGCGATTTCGTCACCGCCGCGCGCGCCATGGGGCAGCGGCCGCTGGCGATCCTCACCCGCCACCTGCTGCCCAACGCGGTGACCCCGGCGCTGGTCGCCGGCGGCTTGCTGGTCGGCGACGTCATCCTCACCGAAGCGGCGCTGTCGTTCCTCGGGCTCGGCGTGCCCGACCCGGCGCCGACCTGGGGCAAGACGATCGCCGACGTCGCGGCCGGACCGTTCGACACCTGGTGGGTGGCGCTCTTCCCCGGCCTCGCGATCGCGGCGACCGTGATCGCGTTCAACCTGATCGCCGACGGTCTGCGGGACACCTTGGACGTCCGTTCCTGACCGGCTCCGGGTGTGAGAGCATGGGCGGAAGGGGCGCGCCGCCCCGGCAGGAGGAACGAACCGACCATGCCGACCGCCGCCGAACTCGACCGCGTCGAACGCTCGACCCGCCTGCGTGCGGAGCGCCGCGGCAGCCGCCGCGGCAAGCCCGAGCGCTCGCTGCTCGCGATCTCCGACCTCGCTCCCGCCGACGTGCGCGCGCTGCTCGCCGGCGGCCTCGCCGTCAAGCGCGACCCCGGCCTGCTCGCGCGCGCGCTCGCCGGCAAGAGCGTCGCGCTGCTGTTCCAGAAGACCTCGACCCGCACCCGCTGCTCGTTCGAGGTCGGGGTCGGCCAGATGGGCGGCCAGCCGCTCTACCTCGACTGGCGCAGCTCCAACTTCACGCTCGGCGAGCTCGACGACGAGACCCGGGTGCTGTCGCGCTACTTCGACCTCGTCATGGCCCGGGTCTACAAGCACGAGGACTTGGTGGCGATGAAGGCCGCGAGCGAGGTGCCGATCGTCAACGGCCTGTGCGATCGCCACCACCCGTGCCAGGCGCTCTCCGACTACATGACCGCGCTCGAGTACTTCGGCGACCTCGAGGGGCTCAAGATCGCCTACGTCGGCGACGGCAACAACGTCTGCCACTCGCTCATCGAAGGCGCCGTGCGGGTGGGCATGGAGATCGCGGTCGCCCACCCGCCGGCCTACGCGCCGCGCGCGGAGATCGTCGCCGCGGCGCGCGCGCTCGGCCGCGTCACCCTGACCTCCGATCCGCGCGCGGCGGTCGCGGGCGCCGACGTGGTCTACACCGACACCTGGGTGTCGATGGGCGACGAGGCGCAGAAGGAGGCGCGGCTGGCCGCGTTCGCCGGCTACCAGGTCGATGAAGGGCTGATGGCGCACGCGCCCGGCCACGCGCTGGTCATGCACTGCCTGCCGGCCCACCGCGGCTACGAGATCAGCTCGGCGGTGTTGGACTCGCCGAACTCGGTGGTCTTCGACCAGGCGGAGAACCGTCTCTACCTCCAGAAGTACCTGATGGCCTGGATCCTGGAAGCGGTCTGACCGCGCCCGCGCCCGCTTGAGAATCTTCCGGAGCAGGACTTACGCGCGCCTCAAGGGCGCGTGTGCGGGGCCGAAGGCCCCGACTCGGGGGAGGGACGCCGCGCCCCCTTCAATCAAGACCGTCACTCCCGCGGGGAGGGGGGCTGGAACAGCTCCCCTCGACAAAGCCGGCGCGCGCCCGCCCACCCCCACCTCGGCGACCTGATGAGCGACAATCCTGGCTCCGATGTGACACCGAAGCGGCGGGCGCTGGTGGCGCTCTTCGTCACAGTGCTGCTCGACCTGCTCGGCTTCGGCATGATCCTGCCGCTGCTGCCCTTCTACGCCCAGACCCTGGGCGCTTCGGTGGTCGAGATCGGGGTCCTGTTCGGCGCCTTCTCGTTCGCCCAGTTCTTCTGCGCGCCGGCGATCGGCTGGCTGTCCGACCGCTTCGGACGGCGGCCGGTGCTCCTGGCCTCGATCGCCGGCGGCCTCGGCTCGTACCTGCTGATGGCCGCCGCGCCCGGGCTCGGCCGCTGGGGCTGGGCCGCCCTGCTCGCCGCCCGCCTGGGCGCCGGCGCCACCGCCGCCAACTTCTCGGTCGCCCCGGCCTACATCGCCGACGTCCTGCCGCCGGCCGAGCGCGCGCGCGGCATGGGGCTGCTCGGAGCCGCGTTCGGCCTCGGCTTCGTCCTCGGCCCGGCGATCGGCGGCGCGCTCGGGCTGTGGGGGCATGCCGCGGTGGCGCTCGGCGCGGC
>CAZNIX010000603.1:0-2733 GCA_964573125.1 uncultured Thermoanaerobaculia bacterium | reverse complement strand
TCCGCCGCCGGGCGCACGAACTCTCCGCCCGCCGAGGGTTCCAATCCCGTCGGACGGCGCCGGACCCGCGGCGCGACTCTCACCGCGGGCGACGGCGGTTCGGCCCGGCGGCCGCGCGTCCGCCGGCGCGGCGGGCTGCTATCCTCGCCGGCGCCGTCCGTTTTCACCCCTGCGCGCCGAGGAGGTGGCCATGCGCCGGATCGCCCGACCGCTCCGGATCCCGCTCGCGCTGGGCCTCGCGCTCGCCGCCGCGGTTCCCGCCGCCGCCGGCCCGAGCTGGCACCTCGGGCTGCGCGCCGGGACCTTCGAGCCGACCGCGTCGGAAACCTACGACGCCGTGTGGGGCGACGCCATGGTCCAGCTCGGCGTCCAGGCCGAGGCCCGCTTCCGGCGCGGCTGGTATCTCGCCCTGAGCGTCGACCACGGCGAGGTCGACGGGGACGTCTTGGGGCGGGGGCCGGGCGGCGTCCTGGTGCCGACCGGCGACCGGAGCGACCTGGCGCTGACGCCGATCCACCTGACGGTGGGCGGGATCGCCCGCCGCGACCGGCCGTGGAGCCTCTACTACGGCGCCGGCCCGAGCCTGCTGCAGTGGGAGGACGACAACCCCGTCTTCCCCGAGGACGGGAGCGACAGCGGCTTCCACGCCGTCTTCGGGGTGCGGCGCTCGTTCGCGCGCGCCGCGGCGGCGGCGGAGGCCCGCTGGTCGACGATCCCCGACGCCCTCGGCCAGGGCGGCGTCTCGGCGCTCTTCGGCGAGGACGACCTGGGCGGTCTCGCCCTCGACCTGGTGCTCTCCTTCCGCCTCGGCGGCTAGCCGCCAGGTCCTCTCGCGGGCGGTGGCCTCGCCGCCGCGCGGACCGGGAGCGCGCCTCGCCGCCGTCGGGCCGCCGGGTCGGAGCCCGCGGCTCCTCGCCGACGAGGGACCGGCCCGGCAGCCCCGTGACCCGACTCACCGGGCACGATTCGCCGGGAGAGGGTCGCTAGTGCGCGTGCTCGTGCCGCGGCCGTTCGCTGCGCGGCGAGTCGCCCGGCATCTCGAGCGCCGGCTCCGGCACCGCGACGCTCACCCGGCTGGCCTGGCTCTCGCCCCGGCCGTCGAACGCGGCGACCCGGTACTCGTAGACCCGGCCCGGCTCGACCGCGTCGGCGAAGCGGGTGGTGCCGGCGGGCAGCTCGGCGTAGAGCAGCGCCGGGCCGCGGTCGACCGAGCGGTAGACCCGGAAGCCCGCCTCGCCGTCCGTGCGGTCGGTCCACGACAGCACGACGTCGTAGTGGGAGGCGACCTCGATGCGCAGCCGGGTCGGTCGGTCGGGCCGGTCGCGCGGTCCCCGCGGGCCGGGCGCGAAGAGGCCGGGCGCGCCGAGCGGCGGGTTGGGCTGGAGCACGAACAGGCCGCCGTCGATCGAGTTGGCGATCAGGATGCCGCTCGGCAGGTACGGGTAGACCGTCCAGGCGCCGCGGAAGAGCGGCCCGTCGGTAGCCGGGAAGACGTCGAAGAACGCGACCTCGTCGAGCCGCGCCTGGGCCGCGCGGGCGAGCGAGAGCACGCGCACGCCCGCGGTGTAGTTGGCCTGGACCAGCGCGCCGCCGAGCGAGTACATGTTGTGGCCGATCGAGAGCGTCGTCGAGTCGCTCTGGCCGAGCAGGCGCGGCGCATCGAGGTCGGCGACGTCGAACACCAGCGTGCGCGTCGGATGGCCGAACCCGACCTCGTCCAGCTCGTCGCCGAGCAGGAAGAAGCGCTGGTCGGGCGACAGCCACCCCTGGTGCGAATAGGCCCCGTTCGGGTAGACCAGCCGCGAGACCAGCCGCGGCGCGCGCTTGTCGGTGACGTCGACCACCGACAGCGACGACGGCCCGGGGTCGCTGTTGAAACAGATCTCGCGCCCCTGGTGGTCGGCGTCGGGGCCGCGGTAGACCACGCACTGGGTGTCGTGGGTGTAGCCGGTCTCGCCGAAGCAGCCGGCGAAGCGCGGCCGCCGCGGGTCGCGGATGTCGATCATGTGCAGGCCGGCGCCGCAGGTGTTCGAGCCCACCGCGTAGGCGAAGCCGGTCTCCTCGTCGATCGCCAGGTTGTGCGCGTTGCCGAGCGAGAAGCCGGCGTTGGCGGTCAAGCCGGGGCCGATGTACTCGGCGGTCGGGCGGAAGGTCTGGGGCGTGGGGCCGGCGCCGCGCAGCCGGGTGAGGTCGAAGACCTGCATGCCGTGGTCGGCGCCGTCGGCGACGATGAACGCGTGGTCGCGGTAGGTCTTGATGTCGCGCCACGGCACGGTGACGGTGCGAGTCGGCAGCTTGCCCAGGAAGCGCGGGTGGCGCGGGTCCTCGAGGCTGACGAACGCGGTGCCGTCGGCGAGCCCGACCAGCGCGTACTCGATCCGCGTCTGGGGGTCGACCCAGCCCCAGATGTCGTTGGCGGTGGCGACCTGGGGGTCGGTGCCCATGAAGCGGCGCGGCAGGACGGCGAGGAGGTCGATGCGGTCGCAGGCGTAGACGTCGGCCCAGCCGTCGACGCAGGCGACGTCGGAGAGCGGCTCGCTGTCGGTGCCCGGCGGCGGCACCAGCTCGGCGGCGTGGCCGTAGATGCCCTGGAGCGCGTGCTTGGTCTCGCCGCAGGCGTCGGCGCGGCGCGCGGGCGCGAGCGCCCAGGCGGCGGCCAGCGCGAGGGCGGCGGCGACGGCGATCGGGGCGGCGAGGCGGCGGGGGCGGGGTGGCGGCGTCCTCTTCACGGCG
>CAZNIX010000602.1:0-2736 GCA_964573125.1 uncultured Thermoanaerobaculia bacterium | reverse complement strand
GCGGCGGCGAGCAGCGCCGCCGCCCCCCGCGCCCAGGCCGCGCCCGGGCGGCGGCGCCGGAGCGCCTCGAGCCAGCCCGCGAGGCCGACCCCGAGCACGGCCGCAAGGGCCGGTAGGACCGGCATCAGCGTGCGCCGCAGCGCGATGCTCAGGGCCAGCAGGAGCGCGCAGTAGGCGAGCGGAAACGGGAGCATCCAGGCGACCCGGGCGCGGATCCGCGGCGCCGCCGCGAGCAGGCCGGTCGCGCCGAGGACGAGCGCCGGGAGCCCGAAGCTGCGCGCCAGCTCGCCGGCGTAATAGGCGGCGTTGCTCGCCCGCACCACCCCCGGCCAGCCGTGCTGGCCGTAGAGACGGGCGCCGAAGAGCAGGTCGGCGGCGGTCCCTTCGCCCGCCGCCGCGGCGGGGAAGGCGAGCAGGCTCGGGGTGCTGAGCAGGAAGGTCGCGAGCGCGGCGGCGGCCGCCCGCATGGTCCCGGCCGGCCACCAGCGCTCGCCCTGCCGCAGCCGCCGCCAGCCCAGCCGCAGGTCGAGCGCGACGATCGCGACCGCGACCAGCCCCGCCGGGTACTTGCTCCCCGCCGCCAGCCCCGCCGCCGCGCCGGCGAGCAGGAAGGTACTTCGGCTCCCGCCGTCGAGCAGGCGGCTGGCCGCGGCGAGCGCGACCGCGGCGAAGAACGCGGCGGGGCCGTCGGCGATCGCGAGGTGGCAGACCTCGAGGTAGATCGGCGAGAGCGCGATCAGCGCGCCGGCGAGCACCGCCGCCGCCTGGCCGGCCAGGCGGCGGGCGAGCGCGAACACCGGCCACACGGTGAGCGCGCCGAGGCCGGCGGCGACCGACCGCACGACCAGCGTCGCGACCGCCAGCTCGCCCTCGACGCCATAGAGCAGCCGGGCCGCCGCCGCCACCGGGCCGGCGAACAGCGAGGCGATCCACAGCGCCACCGCGTCGAGGTAGAACAGCAGGTGGGGGTAGACGAACCAGGCGCGGAGGAGCTGCCCGTCGTTGATGCGCTGGGCCTGGGCGCGGAACGTCCCCTCGTCGGCGAAGTAGAGGCCGCCGATCTCGTGGTCGAGGCCGGTGAAGTGGAGGGCGGAGGAGAGGACCAGGACGGCGAGGAGCCAGCGCCCCGCGACCGCCGGCCGTTCCGCGGGCCTCCCTCCCAGGGCACGGCGCCGGCTCTTCGGGTGCGGGTGGGGGTCGGCCGGCGCCTCGTCAGCCCGCGCGCGCTCCCGCATTGCTCTTCCGGGCCGGTCCGTTGAGCGCGCGGGCTGGCGTCCCTGGGAGGGAGACCCACGGAACGGCCTCCTCGCCTTCTGCCACCAACGCCTCGGTAACCGCCCCTCGGCGAGGTCGGTGGGGTCGTGGCGCCAGAGGCGCCGGGCGTGGCGGAGGCCGAGGGCGATCAGGCTCGCGGCGGCGAGGAGGACGGCGGCGCGGGAGAGGTTGGTGGGCGCCGGGGTGCCGCGCGCGGCGAGCCACCAGAGCAGGGCGACCAGGAGGCAGGCGCCGGCGGCGAGGCGTGCGAGGGGGAGTCGGCGGCTCACGGGCGCGGGCTGGGGTGTGGGTCGCGGAACCGTACCACGGAGCGCGGCGCGTGCGGAGGCCGGGCTACAATGCGGCGCCTCCCGGGCGGGCGCGGCGCCGTTCGCCGGCCGCGCGCCCGGGAGTCGGATCGATCTTCGGCGAGGCTCACGGCGCCGCGCCGCGAGCCCCTCGCGGAGCTGGCGACTTGACGCAGGCCTCCACCACCACGCCCCCCGGCGCCGCCGGCACGCTCCGGTCCGTCGTCGCGCTGCTCGCGCTCCTGATCGCCGCCAGCCTGGCGCTCAACGTCTGGTACGCGAGCCAGGGGCTCGACGCCAGTCGTTACTGGGACGAGCGGTTCTCGCTCGAGAACGTCGCCGGCATCCTCGACACCGGCTCCCTGCGCCCGTCGAACGGCTACTACCAGGCGCTCTCGTACCTGCCCCAGACCGCGGTGCTCGCGGCCAGCCAGGCCCTCCATCGCGCGACCGGCCGGGAGGCGCTGGCGGTGCGCGACGCCGAGGGGCGGTTCACCCCCACCGCGTACCTGCTCTGCCGCCTGCTCCAGACCCTCTACGGCGCCGGCAGCCTGGCGCTGACTTTCGTGGTCGGCCGGAGGCTGTTCTCGCCCGCGGTCGGCCTCCTCGGCGCGTTTTTCCTCGCGGTGACGCCGTGGCACGTCCAGGCGTCGAGCATCTACAAGCCGGACGTCCTGTTGATGCTCACCGTGCTCCTCGCCCTGTGGTGGAGCCTGCGCGCGCTCGAGCGGCCGGGCTGGGGCCGCTGGCTGCTCGCCGGCTGCGGCGTCGCGCTGGCGGCGAGCACCAAGCTCAACGGCGCGCTCGCCTGCGTGCCGCTCCTCGTCGGCGTCCTCGGCTGGGAGGGGACCTGGCGGCGGCGCGGGCGCGCCCTGCTCGCCGCCGCCGGCGGCGGCCTCGTGTCGTTCGCGCTGCTCAACCCGTTCTTCTTCCTCTACCCGGCCTACTTCGGCAAGAACCTCGACCACTACACCGCGCGCGCCGAGGCCTACGGCGGCACCCGCCTCGCCGTGCTCTGGCGCGAGGCCGGGCTGCTCGCGGACGGCGCCGTGCACGGCCCGCTGGTCGGGGCGCTCGCGCTCGCGGCGGGCGCCGCGTTCGCGCTCCGGCTGCTGCGGCGGTCGGGGCTGGAGCGCCGCGCGCGGGTCGAGGGTTGGATGCTGCTCGGCTTCCC
>CAZNIX010000601.1:0-2756 GCA_964573125.1 uncultured Thermoanaerobaculia bacterium | reverse complement strand
TCTGGCTCCACGGCGCCGCCGGCGACGCCGCGGCCGCCGCCCGCGGCGAGGAGTCGCTCGCCGCCGGCGACCTGCTCGACCACCTGCCGGCGGCGTTCGCGGCGCTCGCGGGCGGATGAAACCGCCCCGCGGCGAACGTGCCGCCGACAGCGCCGGCGCGAATCCACCGAACCGTCCGCGGCAGACCTCCGCGCCCCTCGAGGGCGCGTGCGCGGGGCCGAAGGCCGCGACCCGGGGGGAGGGGCCCCCGCAGGAGCGCGCTCCCGCGGGCGAAGAGGCGCCGTTCGCGCCTCTCGAGGGCTGGAACAGCCCCCCCTGGAGGACGGCCGACGAGGCGGAGACCCGGCAACTGGGCGCCGCCCTGGCCGCGCGCCTGGCGCCCGAGGGCGCTCTGTTGCTCTCGGGTGCGCTCGGCGCCGGCAAGACCGTCCTCGCGCAGGGCGTGGCCGCCGGGCTGGGCATCGATCCCGCCGAGGTGCAGTCGCCGACCTATACTCTCGTCCGCGAGCACGCCGTCCCCGGCGGCCGGCTGGTCCACCTCGACCTCTACCGCCTGGAGCCCGCGGAGGTGCTCGACCTCGGCGCCGAGGAGCTGCTCGCCGGTCCCGGGGTCAAGGTCGTCGAGTGGGCCGAGCGGCTGCCGTTCGCCGTTCCCGGCGCGCTGTGGCTGGTCATCGAGCCGCTGGCTGACGGCGGGCGCGAGGTGCGACCATATGCCGGGATTCGCCGAAAGGGCTCGTAGCTCCGCAGGTGCGGGCGGGCGCGCGGTGCGATCAAAGGAGGAGATGCCGTCATGAAGATCAAGACCGTGGGGGTGGTCGGCTGCGGCCTGATGGGGGCCGGGATCGCCGAGGTGTGCGCGAAGGCGGGCTATCAGACGATCGTCAGGGAGCTGACCGAGAGCCTGCTCGACAAGGGGCTCGAGCGCATCCACCGCTCGCTCGCCAAGGCGGTCGAGAAGGGCAAGCTCGAGGAGAAGGACCGCGAGGCGGCGCTCGGGCGGCTGAGCGGCACCATCGCGCTCGCCGACCTCGCCGCCTGCGACCTGGTGATCGAGGCGATCGTCGAGAGCCTCGAGGAGAAGCGCAAGACCTTCGCCACGCTCGACGCCGAGGTCCAGGCGGGGGCGCTCTTCGCGAGCAACACCTCGTCGCTGACCATCACCCAGCTCGCGGTCGCGACCAAGCGCCCGGAGCGCTTCGTCGGCCTCCACTTCTTCAATCCGGTGCCGGTGATGAAGCTGGTCGAGGTGGTGCGCACGATCCTGACCGCGGACGAGGCCTACGACGCCGCGTTCGAGTTCTGCCGGTCGCTGGGCAAGGAGCCGATCGCCTGCCGCGACAACTCGGGCTTCATCGTCAACCGGCTGCTCGTGCCCTACCTGCTCGACGCCGTCCGCGCGCTCGAGGAGGGGGTGGGCAGCGTCGAGGACATCGACAAGGGGATGCAGCTCGGCACCGGCTACCCGATGGGGCCGTTCACGCTGCTCGACTTCGTCGGCCTCGACACCACGCTCTACATCGCCGAGATCATGTTCGACGAGTACCGCGAGAAGCGCTTCGCCCCGCCGCCGCTGCTCAAGCAGATGGTCACGGCCGGGCGGCTGGGGCGCAAGAGCGGGCGCGGGTTCTACGACCACTCGGGGGGCAAGTAGGGGCGCGACGGGCACGGCGGGGGAGGGGTGGTAGACTCCGCCCGTTCCCGGCGCCGTCCCGTCCGCGCGCGACGATGCACTCCACCCACTCATGATCCAGGCCACGCTCGCCGAGGAGGGCCTGGAGGCCCTGTTCGGCACCAAGGACGAGAACCTCCGCCGCATCGAGCGGGTGTTCGGCGTCACCGTCGGCGCCCGCGGCGCGGAGTTCCGCATCACCGGCGACCCCCAGGGGGTGGAGACGGTCGAGCGCCTGCTGCGCGAGCTGTCGACGGTCGCCGAGCGCGGCGTCCGGCTGCGCTCGAGCGACGTCCAGACCGCGATCCGGGTGCTCTCCGAGGATCCCGCCGTCTCGTTGGTCGAGTTCTTCCTCCCCGAGGGGCCGCTCGCCGCGGTGCGCCGGATGGTGTCGCCGCGCAGCCTCAAGCAGCAGCTCTACCTGCAGGCGATGCTGGACCACGACCTGGTGATCTCGATCGGCCCCGCCGGCACCGGCAAGACCTACCTGGCGGTGGCGATGGCGGCGGCGGCGCTGACCGAGAAGCGCGTGCGGCGGATCATCCTCGCGCGGCCGGCGGTCGAGGCGGGCGAGAAGCTCGGCTTCCTCCCCGGCGACCTGGTCGAGAAGGTCAACCCCTACCTGCGGCCGCTCTACGACGCGCTCTACGACATCCTCGGCTACGAGAAGGTCGGCCGCATGCTCGAGCGCAACGTCATCGAGGTGGCGCCGATCGCGTTCATGCGCGGGCGCACGCTCAACGACAGCTTCGTCATCCTCGACGAGGCGCAGAACACCACCACCGAGCAGATGAAGATGTTCCTCACCCGCATCGGCTTCGGCAGCAAGGCGGTGATCAACGGCGACGTCACCCAGGTCGACCTCCCCTCGGGCCGCCGCTCCGGCCTGCGCGAGGCCGAGAGCGTGCTCGCCGGCATCGAGGGGATCGCGTTTTTCCGCTTCACCGAGCGCGACGTCGTCCGCCACCCGCTGGTGCAGAAGATCGTCACCGCCTACGAGCGCTTCGACCGCGCCAAGGAGGAGCGCGAGCGCGGCGGCGACGGCGCCGCGCGCGCCGGCGGCGAGCGGACGGCGACGGAGGCG
>CAZNIX010000600.1:0-2758 GCA_964573125.1 uncultured Thermoanaerobaculia bacterium | reverse complement strand
CCTGGCGGCTGCCGCTCGCGCTGCTCGCCGGGCTCGCCGCCGCCGCGGCGGCGCTGGTCGGGGTCAGCTCGGCGCGGCTCCACCCGGGGGCGCCGTTCCTCGGCGCGCTGGCGGCGGTCGCGGACATGGTCCAGACCGCGGCGCTCGCCGGCGCCGGGCTCCTCGCCGCCTCGTGGCACGGCATCGGACTCGCGGTCGGCGAGCTGTTCGCGACCTCGACCGGGTCGCTGGTCGCGTTCGTGATCCTGGTGCTGGCGCTCGACCTGCTCCTCGTTGCCCTGATCCGGCGGCGGCGCGCGGCGGTTGCCGCCTCCCGCGAGTCGGGGAAGGGTCCTTGAGGGGGTCCGCACACGCGCCCTCGAGGCTGCGCGTAGACCTGCTGCGGCCGGTCCGGCTCCGCGCCCGCCCCTTCCTTCCTGGATCGACCCTGGTGGAGCGTCGATGGTGGATCGCCCGTGTAGAGTAGCCGCGTGAAGGCCGTTCGCGCCCTCCCCCTGATCCTCATTCTCGCTCCGGTGCCCCCGGCCGCCGCCGCCGGCGGCGAGCCGGCGCTCGTCCTCGGCGAGGGGAGCGTCGCCCGGCGGCAGCTCGTGGCGGTCGGGCGCGACCTCGAGGTGCACGGCGAGGCGCGCTCGGACGTCGCCGCGCTCGACGGCTCGGTGCTGGTCACCGGCTCGGTCGCGGGCGACGTCATCGTCCTCGGCGGCGGCGTGGCGCTCGCGGGGACGGCGCGCGTCGGCGGCGACGTGTTCGCGCTCGGCGGCGCGGTCGAGGCCGCTCCCGGCGCCGCGATCGGCGGCCGCGCGGTCTCCTATCCGACCGCGTCGGCGGCCTGGATCACGCTGCTCGAGGGGCCGGCGATCGGCCTCTCCGCGGCCTCGCCGCTGGTCGTCGGCGGCAAGCTGGCGCTGCTCGCCGCCTGGCTCGCGCTGGTGATGGTGTTCTTCGCCGCCTCCGGCCGCCACGTGCTCTCGACCTCGGCCGGCGTCGCGGCCGAGCCCCTGCGCAGCTTCGTCACCGGCGTGGTCGGCGTGATCGCGCTGGTGCTCACCGCGCTGCTGTTCTCGGCGTTCGCCGCCGCCCTGGTCGGGGTGCCGATGCTCGCGCTCGCGGTGGTGCTCGCCCTGGTGCTCAAGCTGTGGGGGATGGTGGCGGTGTTCCACGCCGCCGGAGACTGGCTGGCGCGCCGGTTCCTGCGCCGCCCGCCGCGCACGCTGACCGCCGCCACCCTCGGCCTGATCGCCCTCGGCGCGCTCAAGTTCGTGCCCTACCTCGGCGTCTGGGTCTGGTCGGCCGCCACCTTCATCGGCGTCGGCGCCACCCTGACCACCAAGTTCGGCAGCCGCGAGCCCTGGTTCAAGCCTGTTTGAAACGACACGGCCCCCCGCCGCGGTCCTGCGGACGAGGGGCCGGTGGAAACTGCGACGACCGAGTCCGGCTAGACCTGCGGCGCTCGCCGGAGCGCCCACACCGCCGCACCGGCAAGGAGCAGCAGCAGCAGCGCGATGCCGATCCGCGACAGGGTCGGGATCTCGAGCACGCTCTGCTGGATGACGACCGTGAACGCCGCGGTCGCGGGCGTCGGGTCGGTCGAGTCGCTGGTCGCGCTGGCGGTGTTGACCACCGGGGCCCCGTTCGGGCCGTCGACCGTGCCAGTGATGTTGCAGGTCGCCGAGGCGCCGTTCGCGAGGTTGCCGACGTTCCAGGTCAGGGTGCCGTTGGGCGGGCCGCCGGCGGGCGGGCCGGCGCCGCAGTCGTCGCCGGTCCAGGTGAACTCGGGCGGCAGGTTGTCGGTGACCACCGTGTTGTTCGCCGGGTCGGGCCCGTTGTTGGTCACGGTCAGGGTGTAGGTGAGCGCGCCGCCCGGTGGGATGGTGGTTTCCGACGCCGTCTTGGTCAGGTCGAGGTCGGCGTCCTGGAGGATGTCGTAATAGACCGTGCCGTTCCACTGCCGGGGGAAGAAGCTGGTGCCGGTGAACGCCGGGTTGCCCTTGCCGTGGAAGGTGGTCAGGTCGACGTCGGCGTTCGAGAACGTGGTCGGCCCGCCGTTGGTGTAGCGCAGCGAGGCCGACGGGTAGCTCTGGGTGTCGACGTAGAAGCCGTAGAGGGTGTTCGCGGTCAGCGACAGGCCGCCGATCGCGGTCGGCGTCGGGATGTTGGTACCGGCCGGGGCGACGACCGCGGTGCCGATCGACGTCCAGCCCGCGGCGTTGCTCTCGAATCCGAACGCGGTGCCGGGGCGCCAGTAGATGTTCATCGTCGTCGGCGTTCCGGTGGTCAGGTTGACGTCGAAGCTGGTGATCGTCATGTTGACGTTGGGATCGAGGTCGAACGTGTTGCCGGCGAACTGGTTGTTGCTGTTGAACGACGTGGTGATCGAGCCGGTGCCGAGCTGCGGTCCGGGGGGCGGCGCCTCGCCCGGGCCGCCGCAGGCGACGTCGGGGTTGGGGTCGGACGGCGGGCGCAGGCTGCCGTCGTCGTACTGGTTGCACGGCTGCGCGAAGGCCGGGGCGGCGAGCAAGAGCACGGCCAGCGCCAGGGCGACTGCGAACAGACGATCGCGGTTCATGAGTTCCTCCCTCATTCTCTCCCGTCCGGCCGGATCAAGGCAGCAGCACGGCGGTCGCCCCCGGCGCGTGCTTCCCTCCCCAAGGCCGTAGGGCCGATTTGCCTTACCGAAATCGAGCGAAGTATACGCCGAAGCCGGCCGCCTTGTCGAGTGCGGCGCGCAATCGGCGCAATCGGCGCTCGACCACGG
>CAZNIX010000599.1:0-2760 GCA_964573125.1 uncultured Thermoanaerobaculia bacterium | reverse complement strand
GGCGCCAACCCGGCGACCGCGAACCGCCACGGAAGCCGCCGCCGGCGAGCCCACAGCGCGACGCCGATCATCGCCGCCGCGAGCGCCGCGTCGAGCCGGCAGAGCATGGCCGCTGCGACCGCGAGGCCGGCCGCCACTTCCCACCGCGGAGCGGGCTCAGCGAGCACGTCGCCCGCCGCCGCCCGCCCGCCGAGCGCCAGCCACGCCGCCGTCGCCGCCAGCGCCGCGGCCGGGAACGCCTCGGCGCCGAGCAGCTCGAGGTTCCAGCGGCAGGTCAGGGCGAGGGCGCCGAGGAGGAGCGGCAGCGCGGGTCGCAGGCGCGAGCCGGCAGGGAGCCAGAGCGCGGGCAGCGCCGCGGTCAGCCACCAGAGCGCGGCGACGGTGAGGAGCGTCCCCCAGCCGGGCACCGCCGTGCCGCCGGCTCCGACCGTGCCCAGCCCGACCGCCGCGCTCGCCCGCGCCAGCGCGCCGAGCAGGAGCGCCCAGCCCGGGGCGGTGGTGCCGAGCACCTCCTCGCCGGGGTTGAAGACCAGGCCGCGGCCGGCGGCCCAGTTGTCGGCGTAGCGATAGGTGATCAAGGCGTCGTCGTAGGTGAAGCCCCAGAGACCACGGGCGACGGCCGCGGCGAGGAGCGCGGTCGGGATCAGCTCGAGCGCGAGGAGCCGGCGGCGCGCGCCCACGGTCCGCTCACTCCCGCGCCGCGAGCGTCAGCGCGAACCGTTCGCCGGGGTCGGTGAACCACTCGAGCGGGTGGAAGCCGGCGCCGGCGAGGAGGTCGCGGGCCATCGCGCGGTCGTACTTGGTCGAGATCTCCGTCGAGATCTCCTCGCCCGCGCCGATCGTGAGGGTGAGCGGGAGCGCCGCCAGGCGCACGGTCTGGGCGGAGGCCGCGACCAGGCGCATCTCGATGCGGTGCATCGGGGCGTCCCAGAACGCCCGGTGGGCGAAGCGCTCGGGGTCGAAGTCGCCGCCGGCCAGGCGGTTGACCACGGTGAGGATGTTGCGGTTGAACTCGGCGGTGACGCCGGCCGCGTCGTTGTACGCGGCTTCGATCACCGCCGGGTCCTTGATCAGGTCGGTGCCGAGCAGGAACCAGTCGCCGGGCGCCATCGCGCCGTGGACCTCGCGCAGGAACGCGCGCTCGCGCTCGGGGCCGAGGTTGCCGATCGTGCCGCCGAGGAAGATCACCAGGCGCCGGCGGCCGGGCGGCAGCTCCTCGACGTGCTCGAGGAAGTCGCCGACCACGCCGTGGACCGCGAGGCCGGGGTACTCGGCGACCAGCTCGTTGGCCACCCGGCGCAGCGTGCCCTCCGAGAAGTCGAGCGGCACGTAGAGCCGGAGCCGGCCGGCGCGCGCCAGGGCGTCGAGCAGGATGCGCGTCTTGGTCGCGGCGCCCGAGCCCAGCTCGACCAGCTCCTCGGCGCCGGTCCGCTCGGCGATCGCGTCGGCCGCGGCGCGGAGGATCGCGGCCTCGGTGCGCGTCTGGTAGTACTCGGGCAGCTCGGTGATGCGCTCGAACAGCTCCGAGCCGCGGTCGTCGTAGAAGTACTTCGAGGGGAGCCGCGGCGGCGCCTCGGTCAGGCTCGCGCGCAGCTCGTCGAGCGCGGCGCGCGGGCCGCCGGAGTCGAGGTGGACGTCGACCGTGACGCGCGGATCGGGGCGGCGGGCGCCGGCGTCGCCGGCCGGGGCGGGCTCCTGCACGGTCGGGCTCGTCGCGCGGGGGCCGCTAGCCGTCGCGGGCGCAGCGGATGCCGGTGAAGATCTGGCGGCGGAGCGGGTAGTCCCAGTTGCGGAAGGTGCCGCGCGCCACCGCCGGCCGGGTCGCCCACGAGCCGCCGCGCAGGACCTTGTAGTCGGGGCCGAAGAAGACCTCCGAGTACTCGCGGTAGGGGAAGGCCTCGAAGCCGGGGTAGGCGGCGAAATCGCTCGCTGTCCACTCCCAGGCGTCGCCGACCAAGCCGTGGACGCCGTAGGCGGAGACTCCGGCCGGGTAGGCCCCGACCTCGGCCGGGCCGAACGCGAGTTGGTCGACGTTCGCGCGCCCGGCGTCCGGCGGCTCGTCGCCCCAGGGATGGAGGCGGGCGCGGCCGGCCGACGGGTCCCAGAGCGCCGCCTTCTCCCACTCAGGCTCGGTCGGCAGGCGCTTGCCCGCCCAGCAGGCGTAGGCCTCGGCCTCCCAGTAGGAGACGTGCATCACCGGCTCGCGCGGCGGCGGCTCGCGCTCGTCGCCGAAGCGGCGGCGCAGCCAGCGCCCGCCGTCGCGCCGCCAGTAGAGCGGGGCCTCGGCGTCGCTCTCCGCCCGCCACGCCCAGCCCGCCTCCGACCACCACCGCCGCTCGCGGTAGCCGCCGGCGTCGAGGAACTCGAGGTAGTCGGCGTTGGTCGCCGGTGCGGCGTCGATCCAGTAGTCGGGCAGCGCGCGCTCGTGCGCCGGCCGCTCGTTGTCGTAGGCGAATCCGGGGCGGTCGTGCCCCATCAGGAACGGGCCGGCGGCGATCCGCACCATCCCCTCGGAGCGCTCCGGGCCGGCCGCCGGTCCGCCGTCCACCGGCCCGCCGGGCGGGGTCGGCCGCGAGAGCGCGGGCGTGTACGGCGGATCGCCGCAGGTCTGGAGCGCCTGGAGGATCGTCTCCTGGTGCTGCTCCTCGTGCTGGACGACCATCTCGAAGACGTAGCCGCGCTCGAGCAGCCGCCGGCGGCGAGCCGCGCCGGCGCCGGCCGCGGCCGCGCCGCCGCTCGCCCGGTCCGCGCCGCCACCGG
>CAZNIX010000598.1:231-2771 GCA_964573125.1 uncultured Thermoanaerobaculia bacterium | reverse complement strand
GGGACGCTCTCTCCCAGGGGACGGGGCCGGACCACCACCCCCCCGGCCCTGCCCACCCTCCCCCTACTGCGGGCATTCCCCCCGCCCGGCCCACTGCGGTCGAATCGCCACCCGGGAGCCGCAGTCTGACAACGGCAGGCCGGAGTCCACCCGCCCGACTTCACAGGCCCAGTCGAGTCCGTTTCCAGCCACGCACCGCGGAGGTCCACGAGGCAGATGGCGGTTCGTGGCCGTGGTTCCTCCTCGCCGATTCGGGCTTCGGCCACCGCGCGCCCTCGGCGTCCGCCGCTCGAACCGATGAAGGGAGCGGCTGGAAACGAACCGGTGACCACCAAGGAAACCGGGTGGCAGGGGACACTTGGCCGGGTGAGGGCACAGCGGAACCCGGGTCCTTCCACGACCGCAGGCGGACGGGAGGGGGAAGCCCGCTATTGTGGGGAGGGTGGGCAGGGCCGGGGCGGGGGGGCGCCCCGCCCCGGGGCGGGGACGCTCTCTCCCAGGGGCGTCTGCCCCGGCGCTCAACGGAACCGTTCGGAAGAGCAACGCGGCCCCGCGCCGGGGCAGTCGAGGGGCGCGCCTGCCGCTACCCGCCTTCTCGAAGCGCGCCCCGTCCCCTGGGAGAGAGCGTCCCCGCCCCGGCCCGGGGGGGGAGGTCCGTCCCCTGGGAGAGCGCGTCCCCGCCCCGGCCCGGGGGGGTGGTGGTTAGTTCTCGACGTGGAACGTGCGTTCGCCGATCTGGGTCGAGAAGCCGGCGTCGTCGATCACCACCACCTGCAGGTCGTGCATCTCGTTGGACAAGGTGCGGGTGTCGAGGACGAACGACCAGCCGGGGAACGCGGTGTCGGGGAAGCCCGGGTTGTTCGCCGAGACCACCGGCCGCGGCAGGCCGTAGACCGCGTCGCCGACGGCGAAGCCGTCGACGAAGATCCGCACCCGGTCGACGCCCTCGAAATCGAGCGCGAAGCCCGTGAACGCGACCACGCCCTCGAACAGCAGGCCGTCGACCGGCAGGTCGATGGCGCCGAACGAGCCCTGGTTGCCGACCCGGTCGTCGCAGAGGAACGTCACCGGCACCTCGGCGAACTCCGAGGAGTTGGCGTTGACGTCGCCGGAGCGGATCGACAGCACGTGGAAGCCCTCGACGTAGCCGAACTCGATCAGCGCCCCGATGTCCATCACGAAGCGGAAGCCGGCGTGCGGGGCGTCGCGGACGTCGGGGAACGCGCGCTCGATGTCGAGCCGGCGCAGGCCGTAGCACTGCGTGAAGCCGCCGAAGAACGGCTCGAAGAAGCAGTCGGTGCGGGTGTTGCCGAAGATCGTGCCGTCGATCAACAGCTCGACGTAGCCGACGCCGGTGTCGTTCTGCTCGATGCCGACGTCGAGCGCCCAGCCGCTGACCACGGTCAGGCGGCGGTTGATCGCCAACGGGTCGCAGGTGCCGAACAGCTCGGCGTGCGGCCGCGGCTGGTCGACGGCGCCGAACGGCACCAGGTTGTGGGTGGTGTTGAGGACCTCGAACACCCGGGAGTTGAGGTTGGTCCGCTCGCCGGTGGCGCTGATCGCCTGCGGCGTCACCGTGTGCAGGCCGTTGGGGTAGCGGGTGGTGTTGAGGCTGAAGGTCCAGCCCGCGTTGTCGCCGTCGGGGAAGCCGGGGAACATGTCGCCGACGCCGGGGCGGTTGAAGCCGTAGAGGGCGCGCCCGGCGAGGACGCCGTCGACGTAGATGTCCACCGCCTCGATGCCGTCGTCGTCGAGCGCCCAGCCGATCAGCCCGATCACCCCGGCGGCGCCGTTGCCGCCGCCCTTCTGGCCGTCGAAAAAGCCGAACGGCGAGGCGGCGTGGACCGGCGTGGCGACGGCGGCGACGAGCGCCGCGGCGATTCCCAGGAAGAAGATGTTCCGCCTCATGACTCGCTCCTCCAACCCGGCGCGGCGGCGCGCGCGGCGCCCCGGCCTCTCTGGTCGAAAAACGGACGCGCTCTCGGCCCTCGAAGACTCCAGCTCATGCGCAACGGACCCGAACGAGCGGACGGGAAGGCCACTCTCGAACCCGCAACCGCTCCGCACGACGGCGTCTGCCGAAGACGGTTCCTCCAGAACAGTTCAAGTAGTACCTCAACTTTTCGCCCGATTCTAGCGATGGGGGTTGACAGAAGTCAATCCGCGGCCGTCAATTCGTGGCCAGACCTTCGAGGTGGGCGACCACGAGATCGGGCAGCGCCGCCAGGTCGTAGCCCCCCTCGAGCAGCGTCAGCACGCGGCCGTCGCACGCCTCGGCGGCGAGCGCGGCGAGCGCCCGCCCCCAGGCGGCGAAGCCGTCGCGGCTGACCCGCATGCCGCCGAGCGGATCGCCGCGCCAGGCGTCGAAGCCGGCCGAGACGACCAGCACGTCGGGCGCGAAGCGGCGCAGCGCCGGCAGCACGCGCCCCGCGATCGCCTCGGCGTAGCCGTCGTCGCCGGTGCCCGCCGGCAGCGGCACGTTGAGCGTCGCGCCCGCGCCGGCGCCGCGTCCGGTCTCGCTCGCCGCCCCGGTGCCGGGG
>CAZNIX010000598.1:0-221 GCA_964573125.1 uncultured Thermoanaerobaculia bacterium | reverse complement strand
CTGGGTGCCGTTGCCGTGGTGGACGTCGAAATCGAACACCGCGACCCGCTCGGCGCCGCACCGGCGGCGCAGGTGCTCGGCGGCGACCGCGGCGTGGTTGAAGAAGCAGAAGCCCATCGCCAGCGCGCGCTCGGCGTGGTGCCCGGGCGGCCGGACGGCGGCGAACGCCCGCCGCCCCGCGCCGCCGGCCACCCACTCGGCGGCCGCCAGCGCCGCGGTCG
>CAZNIX010000597.1:0-2774 GCA_964573125.1 uncultured Thermoanaerobaculia bacterium | reverse complement strand
CCGCCGGGTTCGCGGTCGGCCACCGCCCCGGTGCCCGCGCGCTCGGCGGCGTACCAGACCACCCGGCCGGCGCGCCCCTCGGCGAGCGCCCGGCGCGCGATGCCGGCCACCCGCGGGTCGGCGGCGTTGGCGATCACCAGCCCGCCGGGGGCGAGGCCGGCGAGCAGCTCGGCCTTGGCGGCGGCGATCGCGTCGAGGTCGGCGAAGTGCTCGAGGTGGACCGGCCGCACGTTGGTGAAGAGCGCGGCGTCGGGGCGGCCGAGGCGGCTGACCGCGGCCAGCTCGCCGGGGACCGACATCCCCATCTCGGCGACCATCCACTCGGAGGCGTCGGGGACGTTGAGCAGCGCGAGCGGGAAGCCGTAGAGGTTGTTGAGGTTGCCCGGGCGCTGCGCGACCCGGAAGCGGCGCGCGAGCATCGCCGCGAGCAGCTCCTTGGTCGTGGTCTTGCCCACCGAGCCGGTGACCGCGATGAGCCGCTCGGGCACGCGCTCGCGCACCCGCCGGGTCAAGGCGTGGAGCGCGGCGAAGGTGTCGCCGACGCGCACCAGCGCCGCGTCCGGCGCGTCGACCTCGGAGGCGACCACCGCCGCGGCGGCGCCGGCGGCGAGCGCCTGGGGGACGAAGCGGTGGCCGTCGGTGCGCTCCCCGGGCAGCGCGAAGAACAGCTCGCCGCCGCGCACCGCGCGCGAGTCGAGCGCGGCGCCGTCGAACGCGGCGTCCGGCGGTCCGGCCCAGCGGCCGCCCATCGCCGCCGCGGCGTCGGCGAGCGCCCAGCGCACCATGGTCACCGGCTCCCCCAGCCGGCGCCGGCGAGCGCCGCCGCCGCCTCGTCGCGGTCGTAGAACGGCACCGAGCCGGTGCCGATCATCTGCACCGCCTCGGCGCCCTTGCCCGCGATCAAGACCGCCGAGCGCGCGCCCGCCAGCTCGACCGCGCGCCGGATCGCGGCCCGGCGGTCGGGCACGATCTCGAAACGCGAGTTGCCGCTCGCCACCAAGCCCTGCTCGACCATCGCGAGGATCGCGAGCGGGTCCTCGCTGCGCGGATTGTCCGAGGTCGCGACGACGACGTCGGCCAGCTCGCCGGCGATCCGCCCCATCAGCGGGCGCTTGCCCGGGTCGCGGTCGCCGCCGCAGCCGAAGACCACGATCGCCTCGCGCCGCCCGCCCGCCCCGCCCAGCTCGGCGAGCGAGCGGAGCGCGGCCTCGAGCGCGGCCGGGGTGTGGGCGTAGTCGATGACCACCGGGAACGGCTGGCCGCGGTCGACCGGCTCCATCCGCCCGGGGAGCGGCGGCTGGGCGGCGAGGCCGGCGGCGATCGCCTCGAGCGGCAAGCCGAGCGCGACGCCGCCGGCGGCGGCCGCGAGCAGGTTGTCCAGGTTGAAGCGGCCGACGAGCGGCGAGGCGAAGGCGAACCCGCCGCGCGGCGTGGCGAGCTCGCCGCGGGTGCCGCCGACGCCGAGCTCGGCCTGCGCCACCCGCACCTGCCCCTCGGCGCCGAACGTCACCGCCGCCGGCAGCTCCGCGGCCAGCCGGCGGCCGTAGGGGTCGTCGACGTTGACCGCGGCAACGCCCCCCTCCTTGAGCATCGCGAACAGCGAGCGCTTGGCCGCGAAGTAGTCCTCGAAGCCGGCGTGGAAGTCGAAGTGGTCGCGGGTCAGGTTGGTGAAGATCGCGAGGTCGAAGCGGGCGCCGGCGACGCGGCCGAGCACCAGGGCGTGCGACGAGACCTCCATCGCCACCGCGCGCGCCCCGGCGTCGCGCATCCGGCGCAGCAGGCGGAAGAAGTCCGAGGCCTCCGGCGTGGTGCGGCCGATCCGCTCGTCGAGGTCGCGGAAGCTGCTGCCGAGCGTGCCGATCAGCCCCGCCGGCCGGCCCGCGGCCTCGAGGACGCGCGCGGTCAGCGCGGCGACCGTCGACTTGCCGTTGGTGCCGGTGACCCCGGCGAGCACCAGCTCGCGGTCGGGATGACCGTAGAGGCGGGCGGCGAGCGGCGCGAGCAGCGCGTGGGGGTCGGCGGCGGTCAGCCAGGGGACGCCGGCCTCGACCGGCGCGCCCGCGGCGTCGATCCCGGCCTCGTCCCCCGCGGGCTCGACGGCGAGCACCGCCACCGCGCCGCGCGCGACCGCGTCGGGGGCGAATAGTGCGGCGTCGAAGCGGGCGCCGCGCCAGGCGACGAAGAGGTCGCCGGCGGCGACCCGCCGGGAGTCGTGGGCGACCCCCTCGACCTCCGGGTCGGGCGCCGGGTCGCCCGCGACCGGCAGCCCCGCGATCAGCCGCGACAGCTTCACGGCGTCTCCCGCGCCGGGGCTCACCCGGCCAACTCCTCGCCGCGCACGAGCGCGACGCGCACGCCCCCGGCCTCGCCCGGCCAGCGCTCGGGCTCGGCGCGGTCGGGCGGCACGCCGAGGTAGAGCAGGATCGGCTCGACCATGGCGGCGAACGCCGGGGCGGCGACCTGGCCGCCGTGGTAGAGCGGCGGCCGCGGCTCGTCGATCACGATCGCGGCGACCAGCGCCGGCCGCCGCGCGGGCGCGAAGCCGGCGAAGCTCGCGATGTAGCGGCCGGCGGCGTAGCGGCCGTCGACCACCTTCTGCGCGGTGCCGGTCTTGCCGGCGACGGTGTAGCCGGGCACCGCCGCCGCCTTGCCGGTGCCGTCGGCGACCACCGCCTCGAGCAGGCGCTCGAGCTCGCGCGCGGTGGTCGGCGCGAGCGGCCGGCCGAGCGCCTCGGGCCCGGGCCGGGGCGGCGGGGCGGCCCCCGGGCCCCCCC
>CAZNIX010000596.1:0-2780 GCA_964573125.1 uncultured Thermoanaerobaculia bacterium | reverse complement strand
AGGCGATCTGCGCGTGACGGTCACGGCCACGGGAACCCTTGCCCCCACGAACCAGCTCGACGGCGGCAGCGAGCTCGCCGCACACCCCGAAGCGGTCGCGAGCGTCATCCTCGTCACGAACCTCTCCGCGTCGGCCGGCTTCCTCGCCGGGCTGCCCGGGGTCAAGACCCTGCTCTACGTCAGCGACGGCCTCGACGTCGAGCCGGGCTCGGCGCTCGCGGCGCTGATCACCGACCTCTGCCCGGTGGGCGGCCGCGACCACGAGCTGCGCGCGCTCGCCGAGAGCCTCGCCGGCGACTTCCGCGGCCTCGCCCGCCGCTTCAACGCCAACCGGGTGACCATCCACGCGCTCCAGGGCTCGGGGCTGACCGCCGCCGGCAGCGGCTCGGCCGGGGCGCGCGGGACCGCCGGGCGCGCCGGCGGCCGCTTCGACTCGCGCCGGCGCGAGAGCGACCGCACCGGCCTCTCGCTGCTCGCCGAGGAGACCGGCGGGCGCGCGATCTTCAACCGCAACGAGGTGGGCCCCGAGCTGGACGAGATCGGCCGCGCGATGGGCAACTACTACTCGCTCGCCTACCCGCCGCCGGCGCCGCGTGTCGGGACCGAGCCCGCGCGCGAGCACCGCATCGAGGTCGCGCTGCGCGACCGCTCGCTCAGCGCGCGCTACCGGCGCGGCATCCGGGCGCCCGAGCCGGGAGCGTGGATGGACGACCGGCTGGCCGGCGCGCTCCACCTCGGGATCACCTCCAACCCGCTCGACGTGCGGCTCGGGATCGGCGGCGCGGGCGACGCAGCGGTCCGCCTCTACGCGATGGTGCCGGTCTCGCGGCTGGTCTTCGTCCCCGCCGAGGACGGCGAGGTCGCCCGCCTCGAGCTGCGAGGGCGGATCCTCTCGCCCGACCGCGCCGCCCCGGCAGCGGTCGAGCGCGAGTTCCGGCTGCGCAAGCCCCCGGGCGCCGACGACGAGCCGGTGACCCTGCCGGTCGAGCTGCGGCTCGGACCCGGCGTGCACCGGGTAGCGGTCGGCCTGCGCGACGCCAACTCCGGCGAGGCCTCGTTCATCACGACCAGCTTCGAGCTTCCTTGAGGGGGCCGTTCCTCACGCCGCCGCGGCCTGCTTCAGCTCGGCGACCAGGTCCTGGAGCATCTTCTTGGCGTCGCCGAAGAGCATCATGGTGTGGTCGTACTCGAACAGCTCGTTCTTGATGCCGGCGAAGCCGGGGGCGAGGCTGCGCTTGATCACCATCACGGTGCCGGCCTCCCACACCCGGAGCACCGGCATGCCCCAGATCGGGCTGCCCGGGGTCTTCTCGGCCGCCGGGTTGACGACGTCGTTGGCGCCGACCACGAGCACGACGTCGGTCTGCTTGAACTCGGGGTTGATCTTGTCCATCTCGAGGAGCTGCTCGTAGGGGACGTCGGCCTCGGCGAGGAGCACGTTCATGTGCCCGGGCATGCGGCCGGCGACCGGGTGGATGCCGTAGCTGATCCTGCAGCCGCGCTTGGCCAGGAGGTCGGCCAGCTCCCTCACCACGTGCTGGGCCTGGGCCACCGCCAGGCCGTAGCCGGGGACGAACGCGACCGACTCCGCGGCCTCGAGCGCGAGCGCCGCGTCCTCGGCGCTGTAGGAGCGGACCGGCCCGTACTCGCCGCCGCCGGCCGCGGCGGTGGTCGCCGCCATGCCGAACCCGCCGAACAGCACGTTGACCAGCGTCCGGTTCATCGCCGTGCACATGATCTTGGTGAGGATGATGCCGGAGGCCCCGACCAGCGCGCCGGTGATGATCAGCAGGTTGTTGTTGAGCACGAACCCGGTGGCGCACGCGGCCATGCCGGAGTAGGAGTTGAGCAGCGAGATGACGACCGGCATGTCGGCGCCGCCGATCGGGATCACGAGGCCGATCCCGAGCAGCAGGCTCGCGACCGCGCAGCCGGCGGCGGCGGCGCCCATCAGTCCGAGGTCGGTGGTGGCGAAGACCGCCCACAGGCCGAGGCCGAGCGCACCGAGGAAGAGCGCGGCGTTGGCGACGTGGCGCCCGGGCAGGAGCACCGGCCGGCCCGGCAGGAGCTTCTCCTGGAGCTTGAGGTAGGCGACCACGCTGCCCGAGAGCGTGACCCCTCCGATCAGGATCGAGAGCGCCGTCGACAGCGCCGAGTCGGGGTTCATCGCCGCGGCCGCGGTCCGCGGCGCCCCCGGCTCGATCACCTCGAGCCACAGGATCGAGAGGCCGACGAGCATCGAGGCGCCGCCGCCGGCGCCGTTGAAGAGCGCGACCATCTCGGGCATCGAGGTCATCGCCACCCGCACGGCGGCGATCGCGCCGATGACCGCGCCGACGACCACGCCGGCGACGATCCAGCGGTAGTCGACGCGGCCGAGCTGGACCAGCGTGGCGACGATCGCGAGCAGCATGCCGAGCGACGACAGGCGGTTGCCCCGCCGCGCCGTGCGCACCCGGGTCAGCCCCTTGATGCCGAGCACGAACAGGATCGCCGAGACGAGGTAGAGCAGCGGGACGAGCGCACCCTGGACGAAGCCGCCGGTCATGATCTCTTCTTCGCCCCGAACATCTTGAGCATGCGGTCGGTGACCAGGTAGCCGCCGACGACGTTGACCATCGCGAGCGCGATCGCGATCGCGCCGAGGACGTTGGAGACCGTGACGTCACCGGTCTGCGCGGTGTAGAGCGAGCCGACGATGGTGATGCCGGAGATCGCGTTGCTGCCCGACATCAGCGGCGTGTGCAGCGTCGGCGGCACCTTGGTGATGACCTCGAAGC
>CAZNIX010000595.1:0-2797 GCA_964573125.1 uncultured Thermoanaerobaculia bacterium | reverse complement strand
AGGCCGAGCTTGTACCAGCCGACGACCCGATGGACGCTGACGCCGGTCCCGGCCATGCAGCGCCGGCCGGCGCGGATCTCGGGGTCGATCTCGATCAGGGAGCCGATCTCGACTGCGGCCGCGGTCGCCATGGGATCTCCCTCTGGTGCCGTCGGTGTTGCCCTCTCACCCTGCCTGCCCCGAGCATCGCCCGCCTCTGCAAGTCTAAGCGATCCCGGCCCGGGAGGTCTCCAGCGGACTAGAACCTCAAGACCCAGGTCCAGATGGAGCGGCGCCGCCGCTGCCCCGAGTGGCACGGGATCAACACGTGGCGTGAGCCCGCCGGATGGCCCCGACCTCGGCGAGCACACCCACGAAGAGGTTCCAACTCCGGCCAGTTGGGCGCACCACCGTCCTGCCGGGCCACCGGCTATACTCGCTGCATGAACCGGAGCGATCTCCTCGCCGCAGCCTGCCGGCGCCATGGGGTCGCGGCGGTGTACCTGTTCGGTTCGCGAGCCGACGACGGCAAGAAGGCGCTCGCGGGCGATCCGATTCCGGCCGGCGCTTCGGATCTCGACGTCGGGGTCCTCTTCGCCGATCCTCGCTTCCACCCCCGGGTGCTGACGGGGCTCCAGATCGATCTCGACGAGGTGTTCGACCCGCTGCGCGTCGACCTCGTCCCGCTCCAGCGACTCGACGCGCTCTTCCAGTTCGAGGCGATCGACGGTCATCGCGTGGCGGCCGCCGATCCCCTGGCCGCCGACGAGTACGAGCTGCTCGTCATGCGGCGCGCCGCCGAGCTGCTGCCGATCGAACGCGCGCTCGAGCGGGACATGTTCGGGGTCAGCACCGCGTGACCGCGTCGCCGGTGCGCCTGAAGCTCGTCCGCGAGCGGTTGGCGGCGGTGGCGGAGTATGTCGAGGCCCTGCGGGCGCTGCCCCGGGAGAGCGAGGAGGTCTTCCTCGCCGACCGTCGCAACCCGGACTCTGCCGAGTCCCTGCTGCGGCGGGCGCTCGAGGCGCTCTTCGACGTCGCGCGCCACTTGCTCGCCAAGGGCATGGGAAAGGGCGCGCTCGAGTACAAGGAGGTCGCTCGTCTCGCCGTCGAGCATGGTCTGCTCGCGGATGGCGGGCTGGGCCGGCGGTTCGAGGAGATGGCCGGATTCCGGAATCGCCTGACCCACTTCTACGACGAGGTCACGCCGCGCGAGCTCTACGGGATCGTCTGCGACGACCTCGACGATCTCGAGGCGGTGGCCGACGCGTTGCGCCAGGCCGCAAGCCGTCTCGCCGCCGAGCAGCCGGACGCGGACGCGGGCACGACCGCCGGCGACCGGTAGGGGTCCGCGAGCTTGGCTAGCCAAGCCAGGTGATGCGAGCCCTCCGAATCGCCCCGATCTCGGCAAGCACACCCGCGAGGTTTTTCAACTCCGGCCAATTGGGCGCACCAATAACCACAATCAGATCAAGCGTTTAGGGACTGTTAAGACTGCGCAGAGCGCCAACGGATGGTCTGTCGTTGTTCTATCCGGCTGCGGCGGAGCGGGTCCGGCGGGTCGTCGCGGGCGGCATGATCGCGCGGTCCTACGGCCTGCTCCGCCCTATGGAATTGGTGCTAGCGGGACGCTTCGCCGGCTTCGATCGTGTGCCAGAGAGCCGCGGAAACGAACCGGGAGAGATGGCCCACATTGGTTGTCGCGATGACCACGTCGTCCGCGACCATGGTGGCTGCCTGCCCGGCGAGGATGGCATCGGCGTCGAGGGCCAGGTCAGGCGCAGTCGGCTTCCCGGCGTGGCGGGCCTGCGCCCAGAAGGCTGCCGCCTGTCGCATCGCGGCAGAGGTGATCGGCAGGTACCGCAGAGCCCCAGCCAGATCGTCCAGGCGCGCGAGTCCCTTCGCCTTCCCGGCGCGGAGAAGTTCCCGACGCACTTCGTAGTCGGCGATCTCCGGCACCACAATGTCCGCACCCCCGGCGAGGAGGTCCTGGATCCACTCCGCGCACTCGAGGCTCTTCGGCGACAGCCGAGGGTTCGTGACGAGGCCGAGTGGTCCGGAGTCGAGCAGGACGACTTGGCTCACCAGGTGACGCCCTTGAGTTCCGCGGGGAAGTGCGGGCGCTCCGAAGGCCGGTCCTCGTCGAGGGCGTCGAGCAGGTACTCCCCGGTCTCCCTCTGCTCCTCCGGGTCGCCGCTCTCGACCCACGCGCGAAGAAGGGCGGACGCTCGGGCAGCGCGGTCCGAAGGCGGAACGTGCGCCTCGAGGAGCTGCACGGCGTAGATCTCCAGGCCGACGCCCTGGCGCTCGGCCTCCCTCGCGAGGCGCCGTTCCAGATCCTCGGGTAGCTGGATGGTCAGCGTCATGGTCGAAACCCCTCGGGGCATCCTACACCGCGGCCCTCGCTCGAAGCTCCGCCACGTTGGCTCGCGGCTCCGCCGCGGATGACTTCGATCGGGGTGTGTCCATCGACTGGTCGCGAGACGGCTTCTGGGCGAGCTGCCGGTGCCCGCCGGATGGCCCCGACCTCAGCGAGCACACCCGCAAGGAGGTTCCAACTCCGGCCAGTTGGGGGCACCAGCGCCGGTGCACACGCAGGCTCGAAGGGCGCGAGCCGCCTCACCAGAACGATTCAGCCGCCCTGAAGACCTTCGATCGCCAGCTCCACGATCGCCGGGGTGACGAACACGCTACTGACCGCGGCCAACCGCCGGAGATGGGACTCGGCCTCCTCGCGGGTGATCCGGCCCATGTGGTGGGCCTTGACGATGACGCCCAGCGAGCCGATCGGGGTCAGCCCAAGAGCCTTCGCGGCTTGGCG
>CAZNIX010000594.1:0-2824 GCA_964573125.1 uncultured Thermoanaerobaculia bacterium | reverse complement strand
ACAGGGGAGGGGACCCGGGCGATTCACTCGCCCGGGGAGGGGGGCGCAGCCCCCCTCGAAGAACTCAGGCGCGGCCGGCGGCGACGCCGGGGAGGCGGCCGCCGGTCAGGCGCTCGAGGGCGCCGCCGCTGCGCACGATCGTCTCCTCGCGGCGCGGGCCGGTCGAGATGATCTCGATCGGTGCGCCGAGCCGGGCCTCGAGGAAGGCGACGTAGTCGCGCGCGGCCGGCGGCAGCTCGTCGAACGACAGCGCCCCGGCGGTCGAGGTCCGCCAACCGGGGAGCGTGGCGTAGACCGGCTCGGCCTCTTCGAGCGCGGCGAGGTCGGCCGGCAGCTCCTCGACCTCGCGGCCGCCGATGCGGTAGGCGGTCGCGACCCGGATCTCGTCCAGCTCGTCGAGCACGTCGAGCTTGGTCAGCGCGATCGCCTCGACGCCGTTGAGGAGCTGGCCGTAGCGGCCGGCGACGGTGTCCATCCAGCCGCAGCGCCGCGGGCGGCCGGTGGTGGTGCCGTACTCGTTGCCGCGGCGGCGCAGGTGCTCCCCCACCTCGCCGGTCAGCTCGGTCGCGAACGGCCCGCCGCCGACCCGGGTGCTGTAGGCCTTGAGCACGCCGAGCGCGCCGCCGATCGCGGTCGGGGCGACGCCGGCGCCGGGGGCGGCGCCGCCGGCGGTCGCGCTCGAGCTGGTGACGAACGGGTAGGTGCCGTGGTCGAGGTCGAGCAGCGTCCCCTGGGCGCCCTCGAAGAGGAGATTCTTGCCTGCGGCGCGCCAGCCGCCGAGGAGCTGCTCGCCGTCGGCGAGGTGCTCGGCGAGCGCCTCGCCCCAGGCGCGGCAGCGCTCGACCTCGGCCGCCGCCGGCGCCGGCTCGGGAGCGCCGAGGGCGGCGAGCTGGGGCGCGATCACGTCCCGCAGCCGCTCGAGCCGCGCACCGAGGTCGGGGGCGAGCAGATCGACCAGCCGCAGCCCGTAGCGGCCGGCCTTGCTCTCGTAGGCCGGACCGATGCCGCGCGCGGTGGTGCCGATCGCGTCGTCGCCGCGCGCCGCCTCGCGCGCCCGGTCCAGCTCGGCGTGCCAGGGCAAGAGCGCCGCCGCGCGGTTGGAGACGAAGAGGCGCCCGGCGTCGTCGATCCCGGCCCGGCGCAGGGCGTCGCGCTCGGCCAGGAACGCCTCCGGCGCCACCACCATGCCGTTGCCGAGCACGCACGCCATCCCCGGGTGGAGGATGCCCGAGGGGATGAGGTGGAGCGAGAAGTGCCGGTCGCCGAACTTCACGGTGTGACCGGCGTTGTGGCCGCCCTGGTAGCGGACGACGGCGTCGAAGGCGGGGCAGATCAGATCGACGATCTTGCCCTTGCCCTCGTCCCCCCACTGCATGCCGACGATGACCAGGCTGGGCATGGAGCCGGCGATGCTAGCATGGCGCGGCGCCCGGGCCGACCCCGTCCAAGGCAATCTCCCGGGGCGCCCCGACCGGGGCCGGAGGCCCCTCCCCGCGCGCGCCGTGAGCCTGCTCGACCGCTTCCTCGACGCCGCCAACGTGCTGCTGCCGGTGGTCTACCTGGCTGCCGCGGTCGCCTACGGGTATCTGTTCTTCACCGGCGGCGAGCGCGCGCGCAAGCTCGCGACACCGCTGCTCGCCGCCACCGTCGCGCTCCACCTCGCGACCTTCGCCGCGACCTGGGCGCGCTGGCAGCAGCTCCCGGCCGCCACCGTCTCGCAGGCGCTGTCGGTGGTCGCTCTCGCGGTGGCGGTGGTCTACCTGTTCGTCGAGCACTGGGGGCGCGAGCGCTCGACCGGGCTCTGGCTGGTCGGGCTGGTGTTCCTGTTCCAGCTCCTCGCCTCGCTGCTCCGCCGCCCCGAGGTGCCCGACCGGGAGCTCTACCACAGCCCGCTCTTCGCGGTGCACGTCTCGCTCGCGCTGCTCGGCTATGCCGCGTTCGCGGTCGCCGCCGCCTACGGCTACCTCTTCCTGCGCCTCTACCGGGAGCTCAAGGCCGGGCGGTTCTCGACCTTCTTCGGCCGCCTGCCGCCGCTCGAGGTGCTCGAGCGGATGATGGTCGGGGCGCTCGGGGTCGGCCTGGTCGCGCTCGCCGCCTCGGTCGGCCTCGGCGTGGTCTGGGCCGACCTGCTCTTCGGGCGCGGCTGGATCACCGATCCCAAGATCGTGATCACGTTCGCGACCCTCGCGCTCTACGCGCTCGCCCTGGCGCTGCGCCGGCTCGGCCGCTGGCACGGGCGGCAGACGGCGCTCGCCTGCCTGGTCGGGCTGGGCGCGATCCTGTTCTCGCTGCTCGCGGTCAACCTCCTGTTCACCGACTTCCACGGATTCCTGTGATGACCGGCGCGAACGAGGGACACCGGCGATGAGCGGCGCCACCGCCCGCCACGACCCGCCGCTCCTGGTGGTCGGCACCGACCACCGGACGGCGGCGCTGCCGCTGCGCGAGCGGGTCGCCTACGACCCGGCGGCCGCCGAGGAGCTGCTCGTCCACCTGCTCGCCCGCGACGAGGTCGCCGAGGCGCTGCTGCTCTCGACCTGCAACCGCACCGAGGTCTACGCCCTGCCGCGCGACGAGGAGCCCGGCTACCGCCTGGTGCGCGAGCGCGCCTTCCTCGCCCGCGCCCCCGAGCTCGAGAGCGCCGGCCGGCTCTACGTCAAGCGCGGCGTCGAGGCGGCGCGCCACTTGCTGCGGGTGGCGGCCGGGCTGGAGTCGATGGTGCTCGGCGAGCCCGAGGTGCTCGGCCAGGTCAAGCAGGCGGCGGCGCTCGCCGACGCGGTCGGCTCCTCCGGGGTGGTGCTCCGGCGGCTCGCCGGCGTCGAGC
>CAZNIX010000593.1:0-2832 GCA_964573125.1 uncultured Thermoanaerobaculia bacterium | reverse complement strand
CCGGCGTGTAGCCGGGGCGGGTGATCGCCAGCAGGTGCCCGCCCGGCGCGACCGGGATCGAGAACCGCCCGCCCTCGCCGGTGGTCTGCTCGGGCACCGGCTCGGGGTTGGCCGCGCCGCCGCTCGCCACCACCGCCACCGACGCCCCGGCCAGCGGCCGCCCGGTCGCCGCGTCGAGCACCCGGCCGGCGACGAAGCTGTCGGTCACCGCGCCGCCGAAGAGCGCCGAGAACGGATACGCGAGCGGGTTGCCCGCGAGGTCGGCGACCGCGGTCGAGACCTCGAGCGCGAGCGGCTCCCCGGGCAGCGGATCGTCCGGCGTGAACACCGCCTGCCAGCCGCCGCCGGCCGCGGCCACCGTCCCGGCGATCGCGCCCGAAGCCCCGGTCACGCTCACCGCCCCGGCGAGGCTCGCCGCCACCACCGGCTCGGAAAAGTCGATCGTGAACGCGCCCGCCGTGAGCTCCGCCCCGAGCACCTCGGGCGGCGTGCAGTCGTGCACCACCTCGACCGCCGACGGAGAGGAGGCGTTGCCCAGCCGGTCGATCGCCACCAGCTCGATGCGGTTGAGCGCCTCCGGCCGCAGCACCACCTCGAGCGCGAACGCGCCGTCGCTCTCCGCCGCGCGCGCGGTCGCCGCGCCGGCGCCGCCGGTCGCCTCGACCAGCGCGTCCGGCTCGGCGGTGCCGGCGAGCGCCACCCGCACCGCGCACACCGGCGAGGGGGGCGTGGACGAAAGAGACGGCGGAGCCGGCGGCTCGACGTCCGCGGTCGTCCAGCCGAGCGTCTGCGGGTTGGCGAGCGCGTTGCCCGCGCGGTCGGCGAGCCCGGCGGTCAAGACCAGCCGGATCGACGTCGCCGACGGCAGCGGCGCGGTCGGCTGCACGGTCAGCCGGTCGCCGGTCGCGGTCGCCTCCGCCGGCAGCGGCGTCCCGCCCGCGGTCTCCAGCCGCCAGTCGCCCGCCGCGAGCGTCCCCAGCGGCTCGCTGAAGCTCAGGCTGAAGCGGGCGTCCGGCGGCACCGCGAGCGCGCCCGCGGCCGGATCGACGGCGAGGTACTCCGGCGCCACCGTGTCGCGGTAGACGATCCGCGTGTGCGCACCCTGGTTACCCGGCGCGTCGGTCACCCGCGCGATCAGGCGGTTCTCGCCCTCGAGGAGCGCGACCCCCGAGGCGCTGAACGTGCCGCCCGTGACCTGCGCCGGCTCCCCGTTGACCGTGACCTCGATCCCCGGCTCCTCCTCCACCGTCCCCGACACCGTGATCTCCGAGGCCGCGAGGTACGACCCGTCGTCCGGCGAGACGATCGCGATCGCCGGCGCCTGCGAGTCCCGGATCACCGACACCGGGTCCGACGCCGTGTGCCCGAGGGCGTCGAACGCCATGGCGGTCACCGTGTTGGGCCCCTCGGCCAGCGGCACCGAGGCGCTCCACGAGCCGCCCGCAAGCTGCGCCTCGACGCCGTCGACCTCCACCCGGTCGAGGTGCGGATCGGACGCGCTCCCCGACACCGCCAGCACCGCGTGCGGCACCACCGTCCCCGCCGCCGGATCCGTGATCGCCACCGACGGCGCCAGCGTGTCGAGCACCACCGTCCGCGTCGCCGACGCCGAGTTGCCCGACGAGTCGGTCGCCTGGGCGGTCAAGAGATTGCTCCCCTCGGCCAGCGGCACCGCGAGCGCCGCGAACGTCCCCCCGGTCACCGACGACGCCACCCCGTTGACCGTCACCCCCGCGAGGTGGGGATCGGACACCGTGCCCACCACGCCGACGCTGGTCGCCCCGAGCACCGCCCCCGCCGCCGGCTGCGTGATCGCCACCGCCGGCGACGTCGAATCGCGCACGATCGCATGGCTGAGCGTGGCGTCGTTGCCCGCGGCGTCGGTCGCCACCAGCGCGAACGTCCGCGTCCCCTCGGCAAGCGCGTACGGCCCGGCGCTGAACTGACCCCCGACCAGCGGCACCGACTGGCCGTCGATCGTCAGCCCGGCCGCGCCGGACGCCTCGCCCGAAAGCGTCACCTCCGAAGCCGCCGTCACCGTCTCCGCCGGCGGCAGCACCGACACGAACGACGGTGGCGTGGTGTCGATCTCGAACGACAGGCTCACCGTCGCCTGGTTGTCCACCGCGTCGGTCGCCACCACCGCGAGCTCGTGCACCCCCTCGCCCGAAACCGTCCCGCCGGAGGCGAACGCCGCGCCGTCGAGCGTCGCCACCACCTCGACCGGCGGCGAGGCGTCGGTGGTCTCGATCGTCAGCGTCACCGCGTGATCGAACAGCGCCCCGTCGGCGACCGCGACGCCGCCCTCGAGCACCTGGATCACCGGCGGGTCGGTGTCCTGGGCGTGGGCGGGAAGGGCGACGAGCAGGACCAGGACGGCGAGCACGAGATCTCGGCAAACGTAACTGCGCGCGGCGACGCGCGGGCGGCGGGCGGCGGCAATCCATACCGCCGGCCGCCGGCGGGCGTCGAGCGCGCGGTCGAGGAGACGGAGGAGGCGGCTGGCTCGGCTCACGGCTGGATCACCTGCGAGTTGGCATCGACGTCGAAGGTCCCGACCTCGGCGGAGTCGAGGAACTCGAGCACCGCCCCGTTGCGCACGGTCACGGTGTCGAACTTGTAGATCCCCTGGTAGGCGTCGCCGACCTCGACGATCCCGGCGGCGCCCGCGAGCAACAGCCGCCGGCGGTCCTCGGACTGATCGACCACGAGGTAGTCCGCGCTGTCGATCCGCACCGTCATCCCTTCGACCCCGAGGTCGAAGTAGGCATTCGGGTCCTGGGGCTCGATCCAGAGGTCGGCGGCGTCGGCGGCGTCGATCTCGGTGGCGCC
>CAZNIX010000592.1:0-2833 GCA_964573125.1 uncultured Thermoanaerobaculia bacterium | reverse complement strand
CTGGGCTCGCGCGCGGGCTCGGCGCGCTCGCCGCCGGCGCGGTCGAAGCCGGTGGCGATGACCGTGACCTTCATCGCCTCCTCGAGCCCCTGGTCGATGACCATGCCGGAGATGATGTTGGCGTCGGGATCGACCGCCTCCTGGATGATCCGCGCCGCCTCGGCGACCTCGTGCAGGGTCAAGTCGAGGCCGCCGGAGATGTTGAGCAGCACCCCCTGGGCGCCCTGGATCGAGGTCTCCTCGAGCAGCGGCGAGGAGATCGCGCGCTGCGCCGCCTCGACCGCGCGGTTGTCGCCCTTGGCGACGCCGGTGCCCATCAGCGCCATGCCCATGCCGGTCATCACCGTGCGCACGTCGGCGAAATCGACGTTGACCTCGCCCGGGATGGTGATCAGGTCGCTGATCCCCTGCACCGCCTGGCGCAGCACGTCGTCGGCGATGCGGAACGCCTCGGCGAGCGGCGTGCCGCGCTCGACGAAGGTCAGCAGGCGCTCGTTGGGGATCGAGATCAGGGTGTCGGTCGCGCCGCGCAGCTCGTCGACCGCCTGCTCGGCGAAGCGCATCCGCCGCCGCCCCTCGAAGCCGAAGGGCTTGGTCACCACCGCCACGGTCAAAGCGCCGATCTCGGCCGCGAGCGAGGCGATGATCGGCGCCGCGCCGCCGCCGGTGCCGCCGCCGAGGCCGGCGGTCAGGAAGACCATGTCGGCGCCGTCGAGCACCTCGAGGATGCGGTCGGTGTCCTCGAGCGCGGCCTTGCGCCCGATCTCGGGGTCGGCGCCGGCGCCCAGACCCCGGGTGAGCTGCTTGCCGAGCTGCAGCTTGACCGGCGCGCGGCACGCCGAGAGCGCCTGGAGGTCGGTGTTGGCGGCGATGAACTCGATGCCGCGCAGGCGGGCGTCGATCATCCGGTTGACCGCGTTGCCGCCGCCGCCGCCGACCCCGATCACTTTGATGGTGGCGGGGAAGACGTCCTCGTCGTCGGCGAGCCGGATCGCCGGGCCCTCGGCGCGCCGGGGCTTCGAGCCGCCCTTGCGCTTGGACGCCGGCGCCGCGGCCGCGGGAGCCTCCGCGGCAGGCTCGGCGGCGGCGGCCACGGCCGCCTGGACGGGCGCCAGCAGTCCATCGTGGTGGGGGCGCTCGTGGTCGGGGAACGCCGCGGCGGGATGCGCCGCCGCGTCGTCGCGGGTGTCGGTGTCTTCGAACAGGATCATGGTCAACCCCCCTTCCGGGTTCGTGCGATCTCTCGTCGGTGGCTCGGGTCCATCACAGCAGGTCCTCGAACATCCCGCGCAGGCTGCCCATCACCGCGCGCACCGAGAAGCCGGGGCGGCGCTTCTTCTCCTTCCCCTGCTCGGCGGCGCGGCCGTACAGGAGCAGGCCCGAGGCGGTCGCCCAGGTCGGCGAGCTGATGACGTCGGCGAGCCCGCCCAGCCCCCGGGGCAGGCCGTAGCGCACGCCGGTGTCGAAGATCTGCTCGGCCAGCTCGAGCAGGCCGTCGAGCTGGGCGCCGCCGCCGGTGAGCACCACGCCGCCGCGCAGGGTCTCGGTGAAGCCGTGCTTGTCGAGGTCGTCGCGCACCAGCGCGAACAGCTCCTCGGCGCGCGGCTGGAGGATCGCGCACAGCTCGCGCCGCGGCACCACGCGCTCGCCGCCGCCGGCGACGCTCGGCACCGCGATCCCCTCGTCGTCGCCGACCATGCGCGCGAGACAGCAGCCGCTCTTGATCTTGATCCGCTCGGCCTCGGCGAACGGCGTGCGCAGCACCATCGCGAGGTCGTTGGTGAAGTGGCCGGAGCCGATCGGCAGCACCGCCGAGTGGTGCGGCTCGCCCTCGAGGTAGAGCGCGTAGTCGGTGGTGCCGGCGCCGACGTCGACGAGCAGCACACCGAGCTCGCGCTCGTCGGAGCTGAGCACCGCGGCGGCGGTCGCGAGCGGCTCGAACACCACCTCGATGACCTCGACGCCGGCGCGGTTGACGCAGGTCAGAAGCGTCTTGGTCCGGGTGTGGTTGCTGGTCACCAGGTGGACGGTGACCTCGAGCCGGCTGCCGAGCATGCCGAGCGGATCGCCGATCCCGCCCTGCTCGTCGACCAGGAACTCCTGGGGCAGAGCGTGGAGGATCTCGCGGTCCGACGGCAGCGCCGCCGACTGCGCCGCCTCGAGCACGCGCTCGATGTCCTGGCGGGTGATCTCGCGGTCGCGGCGGGAAACCGAGACCATGCCGCGCGAGTTGACGCACCGGCAGTCGGCGCCGGCGATGCCGACGTAGGCGCGCGAGATCTCGACCCCGGCCATCACCTCGGCCTCCTCGCTCGCCGCCTTGAGCGCGTCGACCGTCGCCTCGACGTTGACGATCTGGCCCTTGCGGGTGCCGCGGTTGGGCGCTTCGCCCATGCCCACGACCTCGAGGTTGCCCTGCTCGTCCGCCTGGCCGATGAGCACGCCCACCTTGGCCGAGCCGATGTCGATGCCGACGAAGTAGTCCTCCGGCTTGCTCATGCCTCGTCCCCTTCTCCTGCTTCTCCAGTACTGGCTTCTCCAGTACCGGGCCCAGCGGGTTGCACCACGATGCGCCGCGCGAAGCGCAGGTCGAGCGCCGCGAGCTCCGGGTAGCGCGTGGCGACCTCGGGCAGGAGCGCCGAGAGGCGCCCGGCCCGGGCCGCGATCCGCCCGCTGCGCACGAGCAGCGGGCAGGGGAGCGCGGCGGTGTGGAGCCGCGCGTCCTCCTCCGAGAGCACGTCGATCCGTTCCAGCTCGCGCGCCCAGGCCGGCGCCGCGGCGGCCAGCTCGCCGGCGAGCGCGAGCGCCAGCGGCACGCCGCCGCCCGCGGCCT
>CAZNIX010000591.1:901-2836 GCA_964573125.1 uncultured Thermoanaerobaculia bacterium | reverse complement strand
CGCCGCGGCCCGAGCCCGGCGATCTCGGCGCGCTCGCGCGCGAGTTCGCCGACACCTTCGCCGGCGCCTGGCCGGGCGTGACCGTGCGCGCCGCGCCGGCGGCCGGGCCGCTGCCGGTCGCCGCCGACCGGAGTATGCTCCGGCAAGTGTTGATCAACCTGTGCACCAACAGCGCCCAGGCGCTCGCCCAGACCGATCGACAGCGCGCCGGCACGGTGACGCTCAACGCCGGCCGCGAGGCCGGACGCGCCGTGCTCGAGGTCGCCGACGACGGCCCCGGCGTCGCGCCCGAGCTGCGCCCGCGGCTGTTCGAACCCTACGTCACGTCGCGCGAGCCGGGCGCGGGGATGGGGCTGGGGCTCGCGATCAGCCGCAAGATCCTGCTCGACCACGGCGGCGATCTCGAGCTGGCGTGCTCGTCGGCCGACGGCGCCGCCTTCCGGCTCCTGCTGCCGCTCGCGGCGGGCGCCGGGCCGGCGGCCGGCGGCGAGCCCTGAGCGGCGCGCGATGACCCGGGTCCTGCTGGTCGAAGACGACGCCCGGCTGCGCGGCGAGCTGACCCTGCTGCTGCGCGAGGAGGGGTTCGCGCCGACCGCGGTCGGCCGCGCCGAGGAGGCGCTGGCCGAGATCGAGCGCGCCGGCCGGCCCGACCTGCTGCTCGTCGACGTCCGGCTGGGCGGGATCAGCGGCGTCGAGCTGGTGCGCCGGCTCGCCGGCGAGACCGGCGGCGACGGCCGCGCCGGCGCCCTGCCGCCGACGATCGTCGTCTCGGGCGAGGCCTCGATCAGCGAGACCGTCGAGGCGCTCCGCCTCGGCGTCCACGACTTCCTGGAGAAGCCGTTCAGCCGCGAACGGCTCCTGCGCTCGATCCGCAACACGCTCGAGAGCGCGGCGCTCAAGCGCGAGGTCGCCGACCTGCGCTCGGCGCTCGACGGCGGCGGGCGGCTGCTCGGCGAATCGCCGGCGATCGGGCGCCTGCGCCGCTTGATCGAGCGCGCCGCCCCGACCGAGGCCGGGGTGCTCGTCCGCGGCGAGAGCGGCAGCGGCAAGGAGCTGGTCGCCGAGGCGCTCCACCGCGGCAGCCGGCGGGGCGCGCGGCCGCTGCTCAAGCTCAACTGCGCCGCGATCCCCGAGCCGCTGGTCGAGGACGAGCTCTTCGGCCACGCCGCCGGCGCGTTCACCGACGCCCGCGGCGCCAAGCCCGGGCTGTTCGAGGCCGCCGACGGCGGCACCCTCCTGCTCGACGAGATCGGCGACATGCCGCCGCGCCTCCAGGGGCGGCTCCTGCGCGTACTCGAGGACGGCCGGGTGCGGCGGCTGGGCGAGACCCGCGACCGCGCGGTCGACGTGCGCGTGCTCGCCGCCACCCACCGCGACCTCGAGGCGGCGGTCGCGGCCGGCGAGTTCCGCGCCGACCTCTACTATCGCCTCACCCGCCTGCCGCTCGAGGTGCCGCCGCTGCGCGAGCGCGCGGGCGACGTGCGGTTGCTCGCCCGCCACTTCCTCGACCACTTCCAGCGCCGCCACCGCGCGCGGCCGCGGCGCATCGAGGAGGCCGCGCTGCGGAAGCTCGAGGCCTACGGCTGGCCCGGCAACGTGCGCGAGCTCAAGAACCTGTGCGAGCGGCTGGTGGTCTTCGCCGACGACCCGATCACCGCCGACGACCTGCCGCCGCTCGCCGCCGCCGGCGCCGGCGCCGAAGCGCCGCTCCTCCCCCCCGACCCGCCGGCGCTGCCGCTGCGCGAGCTGCGCGCGCGCATCGAGCGCGAGTACATCGAGACCGTCCTCCGCCGCTCGGGCTGGAACCTGACCGCCGCCGCGCGCGCGCTCGGCCTGCGCCGGACCTACCTCTACGACAAGCTCGCCGCGCTCGGCATCGAACGACCGGGGCTGAGTTCTTCGAGGGGGGCTGCGCCCCCCTCCCCGCGCGCGTGA
>CAZNIX010000591.1:0-891 GCA_964573125.1 uncultured Thermoanaerobaculia bacterium | reverse complement strand
CCTCCCCTGTCCCGGCGGCGCGGCGCGCCGCCGCGCGCCCCTTCGGGGCGCGGGGGCGCACCGGTCGGCCACCGCTGAACCGGGCCGGCCCTTGGAGGGGATTCCTTCCTACCCTCTGACTCACAAACTCTCAAGCCCTGAGCGCCACGTGCGTGCCGCGCGCAAGCCACCCTCGATCGGCGGTGGGCGCCCCGAGGCGCTTTCTCGGCCGGCGCGTGCCGGGGATCGAGGGCGATGGCGCGCGGCGAGCTGGACGCCTCCCGGACCGGGGACGCCGCCGCCGGCCGGCGATCCCATGGTCGGCGGCTGGAGCCCGGTCGCCGGCTGGTTCCTCCTCGCCTTGGTACTGCGCCTGCTGTACTGGCAAGCGACGCCGGACGCCGCCTGGCCCTACCCGGCGGTCTACAAGGGGGACGCCGCGCTCTGGCTCGACTACGCCGCCGCGCTCCAGGCCGGCCGGCCGTTCGAGCTGGGGCTGCCGCTACGGCCCCCGGGCAACGCCTGGCTGATCGCGGCGCTGTGGGACGGCACGCGCGGGGGCGTCGCGGTCCTGCGCGGGATCTGGTGCGCGCTCGGCGCCGCGGCGGTGGCGCTCCTCTACGCGGCCGCCCGGCGCGGCTTCGGCCCGCGGGTCGCGGCGGTGACCGGCCTCGCCTGCGCCGGCTCCTACGGCCTGCTCGCGCTCTCGGTCTCGCTCAACAACGAGACGCCCTACCTGCTGCTGGTCGCGGCGGCGCTGTGGCTCTGGCCGCGCCTGGTCGAGCGGCCGCGGGCGCCGGCGCTCGCCGGCTGGGCCGTCCTCGGCGCCCTCGGCTGCCTGGTGCGGGTCGAGCACGCGCTGTTCTTCGCCGCCGCCACCGGCGTGCTCGCCGCGCTCTGGCGGCGGCGGGG
>CAZNIX010000590.1:0-2848 GCA_964573125.1 uncultured Thermoanaerobaculia bacterium | reverse complement strand
GCCGAGGCCGGCGCGGTCGGCGCGGTCGAGATCCAGCTCGCGCTCGCCGGCCGCCACAACGCCGAGAACGCGCTCGCGGTGTGGGCGGCGGCGCGCGCCGACGGCCTGCCGGCGGCGGCGGTCGCCGCGGCGCTCGCCTCGTTCCGCGGGGTCAAGCGGCGCCAGGAGGAGCTCGGTACGGCCGCCGGCGTGACCGTGATCGACGATTTCGCGCACCACCCGACCGCGGTGCGCCGCACCCTCGAGGCGCTCGCCGGCCGCTACGGTGTCCACGATGGGGGGGGGCGGCGCCTGGTCGCCTGCTTCGAGCCGCGCAGCCTGACCGCCGGCCGCGCCCACCTCGCCGCCGCCTACCAGGAGGCGTTCGCCCGCGCCGGCGCCGTCCTCCTCGCCCCGGTCTTCCACGCCGGCCGCCTCGCCCCCGACCAGCTCCTCGACCGCGAGGCGCTCGCCGCCGACCTCCGCCGCCGCGGCCTCGACGCCTACGCCTGCGCCTCGACCGACGACCTCCTCGCCGGGGCGCTCGAGCTGGCCCGCCCGGGCGACGTGATCGTCACCATGTCCTCGGGCTCCTTCGAGCGCCTGCCGCAGCGGCTGCTCGCGGCGCTGCAAGCGCGCTGATCCGCTATCCTCCGCCCCCGTGCTTCCCGTGCGCTCACCGGCCGACCGCGGCTGGCAGGTGGTCGAGGAGCGGCACGATTCGCCGCTCGGGCGCTGGCGGATCGTGCTCGCGCTGCCCGCGGGGCCGCTCGCCGAGCGGGTCGAGGCGGTGTGGGCGAGCGCCGGCGAGGGGGTGTTCGAGGCCGAGGAGATCCTGCCGCGCTCGCGTACCGAGGTGCTGTTCTCGATGGGCGGCCGCCACTGGCTGCGCGAGCCCGCGGACGGCGCCGGCGACCGCGCGTTCGAGTCGAGCTTCGTCTCCGGCCTCCAGCAGCGGCCGCTCTCCGTGGTCTCGCCGGCCGACTCCGCGATGGCCGGGGTCCGCCTGCGCCCGGCCGGGGTCGCCGCCTTCCTGCGCGACAGCCCGGCGGCGATCGCGGGCGCGGTCGTCGAGCTGGACGCGATCCTCGGTCCCGAGGTCGAGCGCCTGCGCGAGCAGATCGTCACCGGACGCGACCTGCGCCGGCGCGCGCTGCTGCTCGCGGCGGCGGTCGCCCGGCACCTCGACGCCGCGCCGCCGCTCTCGCCCGCGGTTCGCTTCGCGCTCGCCGCGCTCCACGCGAGCCGCGGCGGCGCCCCGATCCGCGACCTCGTGCGCGCCGCCGGCTACAGCCACCGCTGGGTCACCGAGCGCTTCCGCGCCGAGGTCGGCTTGGCGCCCAAGGCCTACGCGCGCGTGGTCCGCTTCGAGCACGCGTTCGAGCGGCTGGCGGTCGCCGAGCGCGTCCACTGGGCCGAGTTCGCGCTCGATTGCGGCTACTACGACCAGGCGCACCTGGTACGCGATTTCAGGGCGTTCGCCGGCGCCACCCCGACCGAGGTCTTCCGCCGCCGCGCGCCCGACGGCCTCGGCCTGCTGAGCGAAGAGGACGCGGTCGCCTGGCGTGCGCCCATCGCGCCTCAGAGGTTGTGAAGGAACCTCCGGTCCTAGCGCCGGTGAGGTGCTGCGAGGCGCTACGGTACGACGCCGCGCCCACAGGCGCGCGGCGGCGCGGAGCGCCGCCGACTCGGGGGAGGGGCCCCCGCGGGATTCACTCCCGCGGGGAGGGGGGCTTGAAAAGCCCCCCTGAAGAACTCAGGCGCGCTCGTAGGCCTGCCGCAGCCAGCCGATGAGCGCGTCGTCGACCTCGGCGGCGGAGCCCAGGCGCACGCGATGCGAGACCATGGCGTTGAAGCTCCCCGCGGCCTCGAGGCGGCCTTCCGGCTCGACCCCCTTGAGCTGGATCCCGACGTCGACCCGGCTCGCGGTCGAGGGCTGGACGAGCGCGAACTGCTTGCTGCGCCGCAAGCTGACGCAGGTCTTCTTGGGCGCGATCTCGACGTCGGAGCCGAACGCGGCGACCGCCGCCGCGAGCGTGTCGTAGATCGGGCGCAGCGCCGCCTTGGCCCCGGCGTACTGCGCCGCCACCAGGTCGTCGTCGTCGCCGCCGCCGGGCGCCTCGAGCGCCTTGGCCGCGACCAGGTTGGCGTAGCCGTGACCCAGCCCGTGCTCGCCCTTGAGCCACTTGACGATCTCGCCGTGGCGGGCGAGGCCCTGCGCGCGCGCCAGCGCCACCCAGGCGTCGAGGCTCTTGCCGGTCTTCTCCTCGAGGTTGCGGATCATCGACTCGAGCATCTGGTCGGGGCTCTTGGCCATCGGGGGGGTCCTTTCGGGTCGGCGCGCCGTCCATCGGCGTCCGCAGCCGATGGTCGCACGGGGCCGGGCGCGCGGATTGGACGGAATCGACCGGTCCCGACCGGGTCGATCCCATCCGCACTCGCCGCCGCCGAGCCGGCCGCCGCCGCGACTCGCCCGAGGGCGAGCGGATCGCCTGTTCGCGCAGTCAGCGAGCGGGCGGGCGGTCGCTCGGCACTCCGAGCGATCCATGCACCTTGGCCGCCTCCAGCCGCCGCTCGAGCACCCGGTCCGCCCCCAGCGCGCCGCACACCGCGGCCTCGGGCACCAGGCCGACCACTTCGCTCTCGATCACGCGCGCCCCGCGGCGCGCCGCCTCGGCCTCGACCGCGGCGAGCGCCGCGGCCAGCGAGGTGCGCCGGTAGTCGAGCAGGTTCATGCTCACCTGGGCGAGGCCGCGGCTCGGCAGCGGGACGCCGAGCGCGCGCAGCGCGGGCAGCCCGCCGCTCGACTCGCGCACCGCGCGCGCCACCGCGCGGGCGACCTCGGGATCGGCGGCGTCGAGCACGGCGT
>CAZNIX010000589.1:2625-2854 GCA_964573125.1 uncultured Thermoanaerobaculia bacterium | reverse complement strand
TCCGCGGCGGCGCGAAGCGGCCCGTGGAACGGCGGCGGGGAGCGGCGGCGGGGGCGCGCGGCGGGGGCGCGCGGCGGCGCGTTGCACGGCGCGAGGATAGCATCGGGGTCGCCCCGCTTCGTGGCGCCGCCGCGGCGTCGAGAGGGCGCGGCAAGTTGCGGGAATGGCGGGTCGGCGCCGGTTTTCGCGTATCCCCGGCTGAGGACGCGAGCCCAGCCGCCCTCGCCAC
>CAZNIX010000589.1:0-2615 GCA_964573125.1 uncultured Thermoanaerobaculia bacterium | reverse complement strand
CGCCCGCAGCGCCGGTGCGGCAGGCCTCGCGCACGCGGCGCGACGCGCCGGCCCGGCCGGCGTTGCGATCGAAAGGAACGACCCTCATGCGTAGCACCGCTTCCCCGTCCCGCCGCCGCCTCCGCCGCAGCGCCGGGGCGTTCGCGCTCCTCGTGCTCGCCACCGTCCCCGCCGCCGCCAGCGGCGGCGCCCACGTCCACAAGCCGGCGCCGATCGACCTCGACGGCGGCGCCCCGCCGCCGGCCACCGGCGCCGCCGAGGCGGCCCGCGACGGCCGCCTCGCGCCGCTGCTCGAGGGGATGGGCGACCTCCACTTCCCGATCTCGACCGACGTCCCGCTCGCGCAGCGTTGGTTCGACCAGGGGCTGGTCCTCGCCTACGGCTTCAACCACGCCGAGGCCGAGCGTTCGTTCCGCGAGGCCGCGCGGCGCGACCCCGACTGCGCGATCTGCTGGTGGGGCGCCGCGCTCGTCCTGGGCCCGAACATCAACGCGCCGATGAACCCGAACGACGCCCCGCGCGCCTGGTCGGCGCTCTCGACCGCGCGTGAGCTGGCGGCGCGCGACGGCGGCGGCGACGAGCGCGAGCGTGCCTTGATCGCGACGCTCTCGGTCCGCTACGCCGAGAAGCCGCCCGAGGACCGCTCGGGCCTCGACCGCGCCTACGCCGACGCCATGCGCGAGGTCGCGCGCCGGTTCCCCGGGGACGTCGACGTCCAGGTCCTGTTCGCCGAGGCGCTGATGGACACCATGCCGTGGGACTACTGGCAGGAGGACGGGTCGCCCAAGCCGGCGACCGCGGAGGTGCTCGGCGTGCTCGACGCGGCGCTCCCGCGCGACCCCGACCACCCGGGCGCCAACCACTTGAAGATCCACGCCGTCGAGCGCTACTACCCGGAGCGCGGCCTCGAGGCCGCGCGCCAGCTCGAGCGCGCGGTCCCCGGCGCCGGCCACCTGGTCCACATGCCGTCGCACATCTACCTCAACCTCGGGATGTACCACGAGGCGACCGCAGCCAACCAGCGCGCCGTCGCCTCCGACCGCGACTACCTCGTCCAGTGCCACGCCCAGGGGCTCTACCCGGTCAACTACGCGTCGCACAATCTCCACTTCCTGTGGGCCGCGGCGACCCAGGAGGGGCGGAGCGCGCTCGCGATCGAGACCGCCGAGCGGATCGCGGCGCGCCTCGCGGGCGAGCACGCCGAGGAGCTGCGCGGCGAGACCGCCGGCACCGCCCAACACTTCTGGATCACGCCGCTCTACGCGCGCGTCCGCTTCGGCCGCTGGGACGAGGTGATGGCCACGCCCGAGCCGCCGGCCGACTTCCTCTACCCGCGCGGGGTGTGGCACTACGCGCGCGGGCTGGCGTCGGTCCGCACGGGGCGGCTCGACGACGCCGGCGTCCATCTCGAGAAGCTCTCCGCGGTGATCGCCGACCCGGCGCTCGAGGGCGTGACGTTCTGGGACATGAACCTGCTGACCGACCTGCTCGGCGTGGCGCGGCACGTCCTCGCCGCCGAGCTGGCCGCGGCGCGCGGCGATTTCGCGACCGCGATCGCGGAGCTCGAGGCCGGCGTCGCGGCCGAGGACGCCCTCAACTACGACGACCCGCCCGACTGGCACCACCCGGTGCGCCAGGTGCTCGGCGCGGTGCTCCTCGCCGCCGGCCGGCCGGCCGACGCCGAGCGCGTCTACCGCGAGGACCTGGAGCGCCAGCCGCACAACGGCTGGTCGCTCCACGGCCTCGCCGCGAGCCTCGAGGCGCGCGGCGAGACCACCGCGGCCGCCGCGGCCGCCGCGCGCTTCGCCGAGGCCTGGCGGCACGCCGACGTCGAGCTGACGGCCTCGCGGCTGTAGTCTCCGCAAGACCGGCGGCGGTGGGCCACGCGCCCACAGGAGCGCGGGGCCGAAGGCCCCGACTCGGGGGAGGGGTCCCCACGGGATTCGCTCCCGCGGGGAGACTGAAAACACCGGCGGTCGGCCTGGGGGCGCTCGACGCCCCCTGCGGACTGTGGTAGAGCTTTCCGCGGCCGCGGTCGGCGATCATTCCAGGAGGAGGGCGGTCCATGGACATCGAGGAGTTCCGGGTCGTCGTGCGCGCGAAGCGCTTCGAGCGGACCTGCGCGTTCTGGGGCGAGACGCTGGCGTTCCCCGAGATCGGGCGCTGGGCGGCCGGCGGGCGGCGCGGCGCCCACTTCCAGGCCGGCCCGGCGGTGGTCGAGGTGGTCGGCCGCGCCGACGAGGACCCGCTCGCCTGGGACGAGGAGTTCGACTACGCCGGCCCGCAGCACAAGCTGACCCTGACCTTCACGGTGCCGTCGGCCGAGGAGGCGTACCAGACGCTGCACTTCCGGGACAAGAACGTTCCCGGCGGGCTGCGCGCGGACGAGACCGGCGCCGGCGGCCTGGTGTTCGAGACCCACGACCCCGACGGGGTCAAGGTCCTGTTCCGCGAGAGCGGCGGCTAGCCCGCGCCACGCGATGACCCCGCTCGTTCGACCCGTCCGCCGCCGCGTCTCGGCCGCCCTGGCCCGTCCGCTCGCCGGGGTCGCGCTCCTCGCCACGGCGATCGTCGGCCCGCCAGCCGCGGCGGACCCGGCGCCGGCCGCCGCCTCC
>CAZNIX010000588.1:0-2862 GCA_964573125.1 uncultured Thermoanaerobaculia bacterium | reverse complement strand
CCGCCGCGGCCGGCGCGCCCGCGGCGCCGGCTGCCGGGGTCCCGCTCGACCGCCGCGGCCGGTGGCTCCTCGCCGCCGCGTTCTTCGCGGTCGGCGTCTACGGCGGGTTCGTCCAGGCCGGGGTCGGCTTCCTGATCCTCGCCGCCACCACCTGGGCCGGGCTCGACCTGGTGCGCGGCAACGCGCTCAAGGTGCTGGTCGTGCTCGCCTACATCCCGCTCTCGCTCGCGATCTTCGCCTGGCAGGGAAAGGTCGTCTGGAGCCTCGGCCTGGTCCTCGCCGCCGGCCACCTCGCCGGCGCCTTCCTCGGCGTCCACCTGACCGTGCTCAAGGGCCACCGTTGGCTCCAGCGGGTGGTGACGATCGCGGTGATCGCGTTCGCGGTCAAGCTCTGGCTGGATCTGTAGCCGCTACGGGTAATACCCGCTGATCGTCTGCACCTTGACCCCCGGCCGCGCGACCTTCAGCTCGACTTCGCGGAAGTCGCGGGCGTCGGAGGTGTTGGACGACTGGTAGGCGATCAGGTACTGGCTGCGCAGCTCCTGCTCGATCGAGCGGTAGATCGCCTCGAGCTGGGAGGCCTCGACGACGAAAAAGCTCCGGCCGCCGGTCTCCTCGGCGAGCGCGGTCAGCTTGCGGCGGGCGTCGGCTTCGCGCAGGCCGAGGCCGATGGTGTAGACGGTGACGCCGGCGCGGCGGGCGTACTCGAGCGTCTCCTCGAAGCTGAAGCGCGAGGACTCGTCCTTGCCGTCGGAGAGCACGAGCAGCGCGCGCTGCCCCTTGATGCCGGCGAAGTAGTAGAGGCCGAAGATCAGGCTGTCGTAGAGCGCGGTCTCGCCCTCGGCGGTGAGGCCGGCGAGGCCGCCGCCCAGCTCCTGGAGGTTGTTGGTCAGCTTGACCGCGAGGTGCGGGAACTTGTTGAAGGTGATCAGCGCCGCGTGGTCGCGCGGGGTGATCGCCTGGCCGAAGAAGGTCAGCGCCGCCCGCCGCGCCGCCTCCAGGCTCCCCTGCATCGAGCCCGAGTTGTCGATCAGCACGCCGGCGTGGATCGGCAGGTCGCGCACCAGCTCGAAGCGCGCGATCCGCTGCTCGACGCCGTCCTCGAAGATCCGGAAGTCGCTCTTGCCGAGACCTTCGACCGGCCGCCCGGCGCCGTCGAGCGCGCTGGTGTAGAGCTCGACGAACTGGACGTCGATCTCCGCGACGGCGTCCGGGGCGTTGACGAACACCACGTCCTCGGTCGCGATGCCGTCCGGCAGGTAGGCGACCGCGCGCACGTAGGTCAGCTCGGCGCCCTCGGGGAGCACCACCGGCTGCACCCACGGCGGCTGGAACAGGGTCGCCACCGGCTGCTCGTTGACGTAGAACTCGACCTTCTCGACCGTCCGCCCCTGGGGTACTTCGACCTCGGCGTGGGCGCGCAGGCTGCGCTCGTAGCGGGCGCCGCGGCGGGGCTCGACCAGGCGCACCGCGAAGCGGTTGCCGCCGGCGTTGAGCAGCTCCTCGTCGCGCGCGACGTCGCGCCCCGCGGGGTCGAACGCGACCACCCGCAGCGCGTGCGCCTGCGGCACCGCGCCGAGGTCGAGCTCCACGTTGTACGGCGGCCGCAGCTTGGTCATCACCAGCCGGTCGTCGAGGTAGAACGCGACGCGGTCGATCTCGGGGCCGACCGCGACCGTGCCGATGCGCACGAGACCGGTGTGGATCGTGCCCGGCGGCGGCACGATGCGCAGGCTGGTCTCGCCGGCGGCGATCGCGGCGGTCGCCTCGGCGAAGATGCCGAGGGTCTCGGCGTCGGCGCCGTTGTCCGCGGCGATCAGCTCCTCGACCATCGGCACCGCGACCGCGCGCTCGAGCCGGGCCACCGCCTCGCCGTGGAGGTCCTCGAGGCGGACGATCAACGTGTAGTCGCCCGGCCGCAGGTAGCGCTGGAAGGCGAGCGGCACCGGGCCCTCGGGCAGGGTCTCGACCGGGAAGCCGAACTTGTAGCGGAAGTTCTCGAACAGCCGCCCCTCGGCGATCACCTCGCCGACGAGCTGGAAGTCGGCCGAGCGGTAGCCCGCGAACTCGCCCACGGTCACCGCCGCGCGCGGCACGGTCACGAGACCCTGGACGACGGTGCGGCCGTCGCGCCGGCCGGGGAAGCCGACGGTCAGCTCGGCGGGCAGCTCGGCGGCGCCGGGGGCGACCTCGGTCGACAGGGCGGCGAACGTGGCCAGCCACTCCTCGCTGCGCGGCCGCGGCTTGGCGAGCACCCGGCTGAGCTGCTGCTGGTAGGCGAGCCCGTCGCTGCGCACCGCCTGGAGCGCGGTGGTCAGCCGGTCGCCGTTGAGGCAGTTCCGGGCGAACTCGATCGCCTGCTCGAACTGGGCGTCGAGCCCGGGACGCCAGACGAGGGCCGGTCCGGTCAGCCTGCTCTTGAGGAAGATCAGCAGGAACGGGAAGTCGACGAAATCGCTGCGGTTGTAGGACCAGACCTCGGCCGGGACGCGGGTGGTCGTGCAGCGGACCTGGAAGCCGCCGTCGGGGCGGCCGTGGACGAGCAGGACGCGGGCGCGGTCGTCCTCGTAGGTGCCGTAGACGTTCTTGACCAGCTCGACCATCTGCTCGAAGCGCTCCTTCAGCTCGTTGCGCGCGGACTCCGGGTAGGGGTCGCGCATGCGCCAGAAGCGCTCGATGAAGGCGTCGCGCTGGTAGTCGCGGGGGAGCCGGAGGAACGCGAGGCGCTCGTCGCGGGTGATCAGCGGCGCCGCGGCCTCGAGCCACTCGCGGTGGCGGGGCTGGAGGCCGAGGGGGTCGCTCGGCGTGGCCGTCGCGGCGGCGGCGGGCGCGGTCGCGGGCGGCGGGGCGGAGGTCGGGGCG
>CAZNIX010000587.1:0-2874 GCA_964573125.1 uncultured Thermoanaerobaculia bacterium | reverse complement strand
GACGGGAACGATCGCGATCTCGCTCGGCCGCGCGGCGCGCCAGCGCCCGCCGTAGCCGACCGCCTCGCCGGGCGCGAGCCGGTGGAGCTGGACGATGCGCGCGACCACCGAGAGCACCGGCCGGAGCCCGGCCGCCGGTCCGCCCTCCGGGCCGGCCGGGTCGAGCCCGTAGAGCGCGAGGCCGAGGCGGACCAGCCGGTGGCGGGTCGCCGGCAGGTGGAGGAGCGCCGCGCTGTTGGCGAGATGGACGATCACCCGCTCGCGCTCGGCGGTGGTGAGCAGCTCGACCACTGCCGCGAAGCGCCGCTTCTGCGCCGCGTTCGCCTCGCGCTCCGGCTCGTCGGCCGCGGCGAGATGGGAGAGCAGTCCGGCCAGCCGCAGCCTGGGCTCCGCGCGCAGCCGCGCGAGCGCCTCGCCGGCCGCGGCCTCCGGCACCCCGAGCCGGTGCATGCCGGTGTCGACCTTGAGGTGGACCTCGAGCGGCGCGCCGTCGCCGCCGGCGCGGCGCGCCCAGCCTCGCCACAGCTCGAGCTGGTCGAGGCTCGACACCGTCGGCGTCAGGCGATGGCGGCGGTAGAGCGGGAGCTGGCCTTCCTGCGCGGTGCCGAGGACCAGGATCGGCAGCCCGACGCCGGCGCGGCGCAGCTCGATCCCCTCCTCGACGAGCGCCACCCCCGTCCACTCCGCGCCCGCCGCCTCGAGCGCGCGGGCGACCTCGGGCGCGCCGTGGCCGTAGGCGTCGGCCTTGACCACCGCGAGCACCCCGGCCGGCGCGGCCAGCCGGGAGAGGCGCTCGAAGTTGCCGGCGAGCGCGTCGAGGTCGATCTCGACCCACGCCGGGCGCAGCGCCGCCGCCGGCTCGCCGGGCGCGTACGCTGGTGTGCGAACGGCATCATCGGCCACAACGGTGGCGGGCCGGGCGAGGGAGTCTGCGGTCTTCACGTTGCCAGCGTAACGCAGCGGACTACGCGCGGCTCAAGGCCGCGGGCGCGGCGGCCGCCACGCCGCCGACTCGGGGGAGGACCCCCGCGCGATGCACTCGCGCGGGGAGCGCTCCCCAGGGGCCGTTCTGCTCCTGCGAGGCCGAACGGTCCGGCCCCGCGCCCACAGGCGCGCGGCGGCGAAGCCGCCGACTCGGGGGAGGGGCCCCCGCGCGATTCACTCGCGCGGGGAGGGGGGTTGGAACAACCCCCCTCAATGAACGGGACTCTCGGAGTCGAAGCCATGGCGGGCCAGGTTGCGGAAGCTCGTGCTCTCGCCGAGGAAGGCCAGCTCGACGGTGCCGGTCTCGCCGTTGCGGTGCTTGGCCAGGATCACCTCCGCCAGCCCCTTCACGTCCTCGTCCTCCGGGTGGTAGAGCTCGTCGCGGTAGATGAACGCGACGAGGTCGGCGTCCTGCTCGATCGAGCCGCTCTCGCGCAGGTCGGCGAGCTGCGGACGGTGGTCGCTCCCCCGCCGCTCGGGCTGGCGCGAGAGCTGCGACAGCGCGACCACCGGGATGTCCAGCTCCTTGGCGAGCTGCTTCAAGCCGCGGCTGATCGCCCCGATCTCGAGCGTGCGGGTCTCGTAGCGGCCGCCCGCCTGCATGAGCTGCAGGTAGTCGAGCACCAGGAGGTCGAGCCCCTTCTCCGCCTTGAGCCGGCGCGCTTTCGAGCCCACTTCGAGCAGGCTGGGGTTGGGCGAGTCGTCGATGTAGAGCGGAGCGTCGGAGGTGCCGCGCACGGTCTGGATGATCCGGCTCCACTGCTTCTGCGACAGGTGCCCCGAGCGCAGGCGCGAGAACGGCACGTCGGCCTCCGAGCAGAGCACGCGCAGCGCCAGCTCCTGCTGCGACATCTCGAGCGAGAAGATCGCCACCGGCCGCTTCTCCCGGATCGCCACGTGCTGGGCGACGTTGAGCGCGAAGGAGGTCTTGCCCATCCCCGGCCGGCCGGCGACGATGATCAGGTTGCTGCGGTTGAGGCCGTGCGTGATGCGGTCGAAATCGGTGAACCCGGTCGGCAGCCCGATGAGCGTCGAGCCCGGGCGCTCCTCGAGGTCCTCGAGGGTCTCGTGGAAGACCTCGCCGAGCGACACGAAGCCGCGGCGGACCGCCTCCTCGCCGAGCCCGAGCACCGCCTGCTCGGCCTTGCCCAGGGCCTCGGCGGCGGCGAGGCCGCCGTCCAGGCAGTCGCGGATGATCTCGCCCGAGGCCGCGATCAGCCGGCGGCGGATCGAGCGCTCCTTGACGATCTCGACGTAGGCGTCGGAGCGCCCGATGTCGGGCAGGTCGAGGTCGAGGCTCGCGAGGTAGGCGACGCCGCCGACCTCGTCGAGCCGGGCCTGCTGCTCGAGCCGCGCCTGGAGCGTGCGCAGGTCGATCTCGGTGCGCTCGTCCTGGAGGTCGATCATCGCCTGGTAGACGGTGCGGTGCTTCTCGGAGTAGAAGTCGTCCGGGCGCAGGCGGCCGGTGATCGTCGGCAGGATGCGCGGATCGAGCAGCACGGCGGCGAGGATCGCGCGCTCGGACTCCTCGCTGTGCGGCAGGGTGCGCGGGGGCGGGGCGGCTACGGTCTCGAGCATGGGTCGCGTCGGGGCTCTCGGAGGTCTCTACTTCGAAAGACGGATTCTAGCCTCGAAACCGCGACCCGGCGCCGCCGGTCCGGGCCGGGAGCGGAGACTACCGCGGTCTCGGGGCGGTCGAGATCGCCGAGAGCCAGCGCCGGGCCTGGGCGCCCTCGGGGCCGGCGGGGTCGAGCGCGGCGGCGCGCTCGAGGAACGGGAGCGCGCGCTCCCGGTCGCCCGCGCGCAGCAGGAGCTGGGCGCGCAGCAGCCAGGCCATCGGCCAGCCGGGCGCCAGCTCGGTCGCCTCGGCGAAGCGGCCGGCGGCGGCGG
>CAZNIX010000586.1:0-2879 GCA_964573125.1 uncultured Thermoanaerobaculia bacterium | reverse complement strand
ACCGGACCGACCCGAACCGCAACCGACCAATCCCCACCTCTCGACCCGAAACGTCCCCAGGAGATTCGCCCGATGCGCATCGAACTTCACTCAATCGCCGTCCCCGCCCTCGCCGCCGCCTGCGTCTTCGGCGGCGCCGTCTCCGCCGCCGCCGTCGCGGTGGGCGAGGCGGCGCCCGCGTTCACGCTCACCGATCTCGACGGCGGGCAGCGCTCGCTCGCCGACTACCGGGGTAAGGTGGTGGTGCTCGAGTGGGTCAACCCGAACTGCCCGTTCTCCGACCGCCACGCGCGCGAGAAGACGATGACCGACCTCGCCGCCGCGCACGGCGAGGTGGTGTGGGTCGGGATCAACAGCACCAACCCCGGCCACCGCGACTACCTCAAGCCCGCCGCGCACAAGGCGTGGGCGGAGAAGAACGGGATCGGCTACGCGATCCTCTACGACCCGAGCGGCGAGGTCGGCCACGCCTACGACGCCCGCACCACGCCGCACATGTTCATCGTCGACGAAGCGGGCCGGATTGCCTACGACGGCGCGATCGACGACGACCCGCCCGGCCGCCAGCCGCGCCCCGAGCGCACCAACTACGTCGCCGGCGGCCTCGACGACCACGCCGCCGGCCACGCCGTCGACCCGGCGAGCACCAAGCCGTACGGCTGCAGCGTGAAGTACTGACCTAAAACGGCCCGCCCAGCTCGGTCATCAGCGGCCTGGTCTTGACCGCGAGGCCGACGCCGTCGCCGAACGGGAGGACGACGGCGGCGAGCTGGGGGTGCATCATCAGGTAGCCGTTGAAGGCGCGGAGGGCGTCGGCGGAGGCGGGGTCGGGGCCGCCGCCTTCCTCGACGTCACCTCCCCCCTCGCCCGCGTCCGGGTCGGCGACCAGGCCGCCCCAGAGCAGGTTGTCGAACGCGAGGGTGCCGCCGACCTCGATCTTGGGCAGCAGCAGGTCGAGGTAGCGGCGGTACTCGGCCTTGGCGGCGTCGACCCAGGCGAGGTCGAAGCGCCCGTCGAGCGCGGGGATCGCCGCGAGCGCCGCCCCCTCGATCAGCCGCACGCGGCCGGCGACGCCGGCGCGCTCGAGGTAGCCGTGGGCGCGCTCGAGCATCGCGGGGTCGTGGTCGATCGTCACCACCTCGGCCTCGGGCGCGCCGCGCGCGAGACAGAGGGCGCCGTAGCCGATCGCGGTGCCGATCTCGACGATCCGGCGCGCCCGGGTGGCGCGCGCGAGCACGGTCAGCAGCCGCCCGACCTCGGGGTCGGCGATCGGCACGTCCGCGGCCGAGGCCGCGGCCTCCATCTCGGCGAGCAGCGGGTCGCGAGGCGGCAGCAGGCGGTCGAGGTAGGCGGCCTGGGCGGGCTGCAGGAGGGCGTCGGCGCGGTGCTTCATCGGCGCCGCCAGGCGACGGCGTCGAGCCGCACGACGCGGCGCTCGGCACCGTCCGGGCCGACCAGGTGGTAGTTGGCGGACAGCTCGACCGGGCAGGCGCCGGCGGCGGCGGCGGGCTCGACCGGCAGCTCCAGCTCGTGGTCGCCGGGACCGGTGACCAGCACCATCGCGCCGCCGCAGGGAGTGGTCACGCGCACCTCCTGCTCGCTCGCGCCCGCGGCGAGCTCGAGCCGGGTGGCGGCGTCCGCCACCGGCACCTGGAAGCGCAGCCACAGCGCCCCGGGCGCCGCCGAGCCGGCGACGACGAGCGTGCCCGCGCCGGCCAGCCAGCGGCTGGCGAGCACCTGGCGGTCGGTGCCCGGCTCGACCGGGAGCCAGTCGCCGGCCGCCTCGACCGCTGGCAGGCCCGCCCCGCCCTCCGCGGCCGCGAGCGTCGCCAGCGCGTACTCGCGGCGGCCGACCTCCTCCCCCATCGCCGCCAGCGGGTAGCGCTCGCCGCCGCGCCGGTAGAGCCCGACGGTCAGCCGGTAGCGGCCGGCCGGCAGGGGCGGCGCGAGCGCCGACTGGTGGAGCTCGATCGGGTCCTCGACCGGCGTCCCCGCGCGCCACGGCGCCGGGTAGGGATGGTCGAAGGTGCGGACCACGGCGCCGGCGTCGTCGAGCAGATGGACGAAGACCTGGGGCGGCCCGGCGCCGTCGTCCGGCAGCGCGGCGAGCGGCTGCCAGACCAGGGTCGCCCGCCGCACCTCGGGATGGCCGAGCGCGAGCTCGCCCGGCGCCGACGCCCGCGCCGGCCCGGGCTCGAGATCGAGGCGGGCAACCGGGGTCTCGGCGCCGCCGCAGCCGGCGGCGGACAGCCCGAGGGCGAGCAGGCGGAGGACGCGGCGCATCGGCGCCGAGGCTAGGTTTTTTGCGGGGGCTTTTCAAGTCCCCCACCGCCCGCGCCGGCCTCCTCGCGGAGGCCGGTCCGGCCGCCCGGCCGGTCCGCCGCGGTCGGCTCGTGCGCGCCGGGCGCTTGATAGACTGCGCTCCCTTCTCCGCCGCCCGGGCCGCCCGCATCCGCTGCCGCCGCCGGCAGCCGCCCGCGCCGCGGGGGAGCGGAGGGAGCCGTGGCCGCGATCGACAAGCTCCTCGAAGCCCTCGCCGCCAAGGAGATGGACTGCCTGGTGCTCGAGCCGGGCCGGCGCCCGTGCCTGCGCAAGGGGGACGTCGACCACGAGGTGACCAAGACGCCGCTCGACGGCACGCTGATCGACCGCCTGCTCCACGAGGTGACGCCGCCGGGCCAGTCGCCGGACGGCGCCGACGGCGGGCGCTGGGAGTTCGACTACGCGGTCGGCCGCAAGGTCTTTCGTTTCTTCGGCTTGCGCGGACCCAAGGGGTGGCTGGTGTCGGTCACCCACGACCCGTCCGCGGTCGCCCCGGAGCCGCCGCCGGCGCCCAAGCCGCCGCCTCCGCCCCCGGCCCCGCCGCGCGATCCCGGCCC
>CAZNIX010000585.1:0-2894 GCA_964573125.1 uncultured Thermoanaerobaculia bacterium | reverse complement strand
CGGCCGACGGCGGCGCGGGCGGCGGCGGCCGGGGCGGCGAGGGCGGAGACCGTCTCGACCCCGGCGAGCGCCCGCTCGACCTCGGCCGCGAGCGGCGCGACCCCGGCGTCGCCGAGCGCGCGCAAGAGGTCGAGCGCGAGGACGTTGGTCGTCCCCTCCCAGATCGGCAGCACCTGGGCGTCGCGCAGGAGCACGGGCAGGCCCGTGTCCTCGACGTAGCCGGCGCCGCCGAACGCCTCGAGCACCTCGCTGGTCACCGCCACCGCCTGCTTGGCGGTGGTCAGCTTGGCGATCGGCGTGAGCGCGCGCAGGAGCGCGCGGTCGCCCTCGTCGGCCTCGCCCGCCTCGGCGCGGCCGAGCAGCTCGGCGACGCGGAAGGTGAGCAGGAACGCGCCCTCGAACTCGGCCTGGAGGCCGGCGAGGGTGTCGCGGTGGAGGGGCTTGTCGGCGAGCGGCGCGCCGAACGCGACGCGGCGGCGGGCGTAGTCGCGGGCGAGCGCCAAGCCCCGGCGCATCGCGGCGGCCGCGGAGACCGCGTTCCAGGTCCGGGTGACGTTGAGCATCGGGGCGATCGCGCGCACGCCGCCGCGCGGCTCCCCGACCAGCCAGGCCGAGACGCCGTCGAGGAAGAGCTCGGCGGTCGGGAGCTTGCGCGTGCCGAGCTTGTCCTTGAGCCGCTCGACGCGGATGCCGGCGAGCCGGCCGTCCTCCCCCCGCGTCTCGAGGTAGAAGAGCGCGAGCCCGCCCGGCCCCGGCGGGTTGCCCTCGGGACGGGCGAGCGCGAGCGCCATCTGGGCGCCGACCGCCGAGGTGAACCACTTGCGGCCCCAGAGCCGCCAGCCGCCCGGGACGTCCGGCGCCGGCCGCGCGACGGTCTCGGTGCCGCCGATGTCGGAGCCGCCGCTGGTCTCGGTCATCCACTGGCCGCTGGTCCAGAAGCGCTCGGGGTCGCGCGCGGTCAGGCGCGGCACCGCGCGCGCGATCGGCTCGCGCTCGCCGCTCGCGAGGAGCGCCGCGGCGGCGCCGTCGGTCATCGCGAGCGGGCAGCTATAGAGGTCGGTCGAGGGCGTGAACAGGTAGGCGAGCGCGAACTGATGGAGCCGCGAGAAGCGCCCGTGCCGCCGCTCGTAGGCCGCCGCCACCACGCCGCGCTCGGTGGCGAGTCGCTCGGCGCGCCGCCAGACCGCGGTCGGCTCGACCTCGTCGATCCGCTTCCCCCAGGCGCTCCAGCGGGTCAACCGCGGCTCGTTGAGGCGGTCGGCGAGCGCGGCCCGGTACAGCTCGCCGCCCGCCAGCTCCCCCATCTCCCGCAGCTCGGGCTCGATCTCGGCCAGCACCTCCGCCGGCAGCGCCCGCCGGAGACAGGCGCCGAGCACCCGGTCGTCGTCGTACTGGTTGCCCAGCTCGGGCGGCGGTTGGAGGAAGGCGGGCTCGGAGCGTTCCCGGGTCGCATCCATGATCGCACCAGCTTACCGCTCCGGCGCGGGGGGGCGTCCCGCGACCGGCCGCGGGCTCCCGCCCGCGCCGCGCCCGAGGCGGAGGCGGTCGAAGCGAGAGGTTCCGAATCGGCGCGGACGGCGCTCCGCCGCGGCTACTCCCAGCGCAGCGCCTCGACCGGGTCGAGCCGCGCCGCGCGCAGCGCCGGGTAGTAGCCGGAGGCGAGGCCGACCGCCATCGCGACGCCGGTCGCGAGCGCGACCGAGCCGGCGGTGACCACGGTCTCCCAGCCGGCCCAGGCGGCGACGCCGCGGGCGATCGCGACGCCGGCGACGACCCCGGCGAGGCCGCCGAGCGCGCTGATCGCGAACGCCTCGGTCAGGAACTGGAAGCGGATGTCGGCCTGGCGGGCGCCGACCGCGCGGCGCACCCCGATCTCGCTCGTCCGCTCGAGCACGGTGGCGAGCATGATGTTCATGATCCCGATGCCGCCCACCAAAAGCGAGATGCCGGCGATCGCGCCCATCACCGCGTTGAACAGCCGCTGGGTGCGCCGGCTCTGGGCGAGGAGCGCCTCGGGCACCACCACCTCGTAATCGGCGGCGCCGGCGTGGAGGCGGTCGAGCAGATCGCCGATCACCCCCGCGGTCCGCCGCGCCGGCGCTCCCTCGCCGAGCCGGACCAGGATCTCCGACAGCGGCGAGGCCAGCGGGTCGGGATCGAACTTGCGCCGCGCGGCGGTGAACGGGATGTAGACCTCGCGCCCGGGCGAGCCGAGGCTCACCCCCTGGAAACTGTCGGCGGTGGCGCCGGCGTCGGCGAGCACGCCGACGACCTCGAACCAGACGTCGTTGACCTTGAGGTCGCGCCCGAGCGCCGGGCCGTAGCCGAAGAGCTCGCGGCGCACCTCGGCGCCGACCACCGCCACCTGCGCGTGCTCCAGCTCGTCGTGGCGGTCGAGGAAGCGACCCTCGGCGAGCGCCAGCACGGCGAGCGCGGCGTGGCGGTGGGAGACGCCGTAGACGATCGCGTCGTCGCTCTTGCCGCCGGCGGCGAGCACCTTCCACGGCTCGATGCGGATGCGCGGCGCGGCCTCGACCACCCCCGGCACGCCCTCCGCGATCGCCGCGGCGTCGCGCAGCGACACCCCGGGCGAGCGCTGGCGGATCTCGCGCGCCTCCTCGTCCTTGAGCGCGCGCGCGCGCACCAGGACGTTGCGCAGGCCGAGGCTCTCGATCATCGCCATCGCCTGGCGCTCGGCGCCGGCGCCGATCGAGAGCATCGCGATCACCGCGCCGACGCCGAAGATCATGCCGAGCATGGTCAGCGCGGAGCGCAGCTTGTGCCCGGCCAGGCTCTCGAGCGCGCTCGCGAGCGCCTCGCGCGGGCTCACCGGCGGCCGTTCCCCACCGCCGGCCCGGCGGCGCCGCCGGCGCCCGCCGCCGGCGCCGGCGCGG
>CAZNIX010000584.1:0-2901 GCA_964573125.1 uncultured Thermoanaerobaculia bacterium | reverse complement strand
GGTCATCGCCAGGTAGGCGGCGAGCGCCGGCAGCCCGCGCTCGGCGGCGAGCTGGATCAGGTTGTTATGGAGGTGCGGCACCCAGAACCGCGGCGCGGTCGGCTCGCGGTAGATCGGGTAGCGCTCGGGGACCATCTCCGGGCCGATGCCGAGCAGCGGCCGCTCGGCGGTCATCTGCGCCCCGGCCTTGATCATGCACAGGCGATCGTAGTTGGAGACGTCGGAGAGGTCGACCACCGAGGCGATGCGATGGAGCAGCGGCGCCGGGGCGAGCAGCAGCACGAGCACCGCCGCCGGCAGGTAGGCGAGGAGCCAGCGCGGCGCCCGCGCCGCCAGCACCAGCGTGACGGTGACCGCCAGCGCCACCCACACGCTGCGCGTGAGGCTGACCAGGATGGCGAGGTTGATCGCCGCCAGCGCGACCCAGCGCGCGAGGCGGCGCCAGCCGCGCGCCGGCGGCCCGGCGACCATGCGGCCGATCAGCAGGCAGTCGACCACCATCAGCGAGTGGGCGAACGTCATCCAGTGCGAGAACGGGCCGCGGATGCGGCGGTCGAGGTCGCCGTAGTCGAACGCGAGCTGGACGAGCCCCCAGACCGCGACCACGAACGCCACCACCAGCAGCCCGTCGACCACCCGCCGCGCGTCGCGCTCGCCGCGCACCAGATAGAGCGCGAGCACCAGCGTGAGCAGCGTGAACAGCTCGCTCGCCGCGCGCACACTGAGCTCCGGCTGGAAGGAGGCGGGAATCGAGAGCAGGAGCAGCGCGGCGTAGGCGGCGAGCGCGATCAGCAGCGGCCGGGAGCCCGGCGGCGCCCGCCGGCCGGCCGCGGCCCACGGCGCCGCGAGCGCGGTCAGACCGGCGGCGACGTTGGAGACCGCGAGCGCGGGGAGCGCGAAGAGGTGGCCGGCGTAGAGCCAGAAGCCGGCGCGGCGGACGGCGCGCCGGCGACCGCTCCCGCGGAGCGTCGTGGACGTGGCGGCGGGCTCGGCGGACATGGCGGGCGAGCCGCCGGACGCGGCGGCGGGGGCGCACGGGCGAGCGGATCTTAACCGAGCACGGCCGCCGCCGCGCCGCACCGTCGAAGGACCGCTCCTCGCTCCAGATCTATGCTCTCTGCTCGAGGTCGCCCAGCACGTCCTCGATCTGCGCCAGCGCCGAGCGGAGGTCGTCGGCGATCTCCTGGGCGAGCAGGTGCGGCTCGGGCAGGCCGGCCGAGTCCTCGAGGCTCTCGTCGCGCAGCCAGAAGAGGTCGAGGCTGACCTTGTCGCGAGCGAGGATCTCGTCGTACCCATACGGCCGCCAGCGGCCCTCCGGCATCCCCTCGGTCCACGTCGCCGTGCGGTGGTGGCGGTCGCCGGGCCGGTAGCACGCGACGAACTCGTCGAGGTCGGCGCGGGTCAGGCGCTTGGTCTTGAGCGTGAAGTGCTTGTTGGTGCGCAGGTCGTAGACCCAGACGGTCTTGGTCCAGGGCTCGGTCGCTCCTGGCTTGCGGTCGAAGAAGAGGACGTTGGCCTTGACGCCCTGGGCGTAGAAGATGCCGGTGGGCAGGCGCAGGAGCGTGTGGACCTCGCACTCCCGGAGCAGGCTCCGGCGGACGGTCTCCCCCGCTCCGCCCTCGAACAGCACGTTGTCGGGCACCACCACGGCGGCGCGGCCGTGGACCTTGAGCATCGACTTGACGTGCTGGACGAAGTTGAGCTGCTTGTTCGAGGTGGTGGTCCAGAAGTCGGGGCGGTTGTAGGTCAGCGACTGGCGGTCGGTCTCGCCCTCCTCGTTGACCACCGTGATCGACGACTTCTTGCCGAACGGCGGATTGGTGACGACCACCTCGGCGCGGAAGCCCGGCTCGTCGCGCAGGGCGTCGTCGATCGCGATCGGCGGCTCGCGGCCGTCCGTGCCGTCGGGCCCGATCCCATGCAGGAAGAGGTTCATCCCGCACAGGCGGGCGACGTTGGGCACCAGCTCGACGCCGCGCAGCGCCTCGAAGCGCAGGTGGCGCTTCTGGTCGCGGTCCAGCTCGAACCGGCGCTTGAGGTACTCGTGGGCGGCGAGCAGGAAGCCGCCGGTGCCGCAGGCGGGGTCGGCGACCACCTCGCCGGGCCGGGGCTGGACGCAGTCGACGATCGCCTCGATCAGCGCGCGCGGCGTGAAGTACTGCCCGGCGCCGCCCTTGACGTCCTGGGCGTTGCGCTCGAGCAGCCCCTCGTAGGCGTCGCCCTTGACGTCGGCCGACATCGCCGACCAGTTCTCCTTGCCGATCAGCTCGACCACGAGCTGGCGGAGCTTGGCCGGGTCCTGGATCTTGTTCTGGGCCTTCTCGAAGATCAGCCCGAGCATCCCGCCCCGCCGGCCCAGCTCGGCGAGCGTCTCGCGGTAGTGCTGCTCCAGCTCGACGCCCTCCATCCGCGGCGCGGCGAGGGCGGCCCAGCGCCAGCCCTCCGGGATCGGCTGCTCCTCGCCGGTGAGCGCCGCGCGCTCGTCGGCCATCTTCAAGAAGAGCAGGAAGGTGAGCTGCTCGAGGTAGTCCTGGTACGACAGCCCGTCGTCGCGCAGGACCTGGCAGTACGACCAGAGCTTCTGGACGATGCGGTTGGCGGCGTCGCTCACGTGCTCACGCGACGGCGAGGACGCGGGCATGGGCGATCTCGTTCCGATCGATCGGCCGCACGTCGTCGGCCGAAACCGTGGTCACGGCGACAGTCTCGCCGTCGAGCGTCACGAACTCGACCTCGAAGCCACGCCCGCCCTCGTGCACCAGCACGACGGTGCCGATGTCGCCTTCTTCCAGGCCCAGGTCGGCGACGGGCCTCGTAAGGATCACGCGGTCAAGCTCCCGGATCATTGGCTCTCCTCAACTTAGAGTGGGTAGCGGCGGGTCGAGCTGGATGCCGCCGCAG
>CAZNIX010000583.1:2523-2903 GCA_964573125.1 uncultured Thermoanaerobaculia bacterium | reverse complement strand
GGCCTCCGGCGGCAGCGGCGCGAAGGCGGCGCCGGGATCGGCCGGGACGTCCTCGAAGCGCGCGGGATCGAGCGCCGGCTCGGCCGGCGGATCGGCGCCGGCGGCCTCGACGGCGGCGTGCCAGTCCGGGCCGCCGGCGGTCTCGCCGCCCGGCGCGACGAGCAGCGCCACCTCCTCGACATGGTCGATGCCGCGCCGCGGGTCGCCGTAGTGGATGCGCGCGAGCGCCGCGAGCCGGGGCCGGTACTCGATCCCCTCGGCGCGGCCGGCGAGCGGCAGGAAGACCTCGGGCACGTCCGGCGGCAGCACTGGCCGGCCGGCGCCCGCCTGCTTCGAGATAGAGGCAGGACTGCGCGCGCGGCTGAACCATCCGGTCGTGC
>CAZNIX010000583.1:0-2513 GCA_964573125.1 uncultured Thermoanaerobaculia bacterium | reverse complement strand
AGGGCGGCGGGGGGCCCTCCAGCCGCGGACGCCAGGGACGGGGACGCCGCCAACGGTGAGCCCGCGGCGCTAGGCGCTCCGGCCGCGGACGCCGCGGACGGGGACGCCGCGAACGGAGAAACCGCGGAGGTGGGCGCTCCGACCGCGGACGCCGCGGCTGCGACCCTCGCGCCGGCGGACAGAGCGGTGGCGCTCGCGCCCGCCGGCACGGCCGGCGCAGCGGCGTCGGCGGCGGCCGCGGCCGCCGCCTTGCGCTCCGCCATCAGCCGCCCGATCTGGAGCCGGGTCAGCGGCCCGCGCAGGTAGGACATCGCCCAGCGGCTGTGGAAGACCTCGGGCGCGTCCTCGTGCACGTTGTGGAGCACGAACACCCGCTGGCCGAGGCCGGCGAGCGTGCGCTCCATCGCCGCGGGGTCGAACGCGCCGCCGGCGGCCGCCCCCTCCAGTCCCTCGATCACGCGCGCCTTGTCGCGTTCGGTCTGGAGCCGGCCCAGAAACCAGGTGCCGACGTTGGACAGCGCCTTGTAGTCGAGGTCGACCGGGTTCTGGGTCGCGAGCACGACGCCGAGCCCGAACGCCCGCGCCTGCTTGAGCAGGGTCAAGAGCGGCCGTTTCGACGGCGGCTCGGCGACCGGCGGCAAGTAGCCGAACACCTCGTCCATGTAGAGCAGCGCGCGCAGGCTCGAGGTCCCCGGCTTGCCGCGCACCCAGCCGAGCACCTGGTTGAAGAGCAGCGCGACGAAGAACATGCGCTCGCGGTCGCTCAGGTGGGCGATCGAGCAGATCGCCACCCGCGGCCGCCCGTCGGCGGTGTAGAGCAGGCGCTCGACGTCGAGCGGCTCGCCGGTGAGCCAGGCGGCGAAGCCGGGCGAGGCGAGCAGGTTGTTGAGCCGGGCGGCGAGGGCGAAGCGCTCGCGGCCGGGGTAGAACGCCTCCAGCGGCAGGACGCCGACGCGCTCGAACGGCGGCTGCTGGACCTCGTGGATCAAGGCGGCGAGGTCGAGATCGCGCCCCTCGCGCCAGGCGCGCTCGAGGAGGTTCGCGAGCAGGATCGCCTCGCGGCCGGCGACCGGGTCGGCGTCGACTCCGAGCAGGCCGAGGAGGCTCGCCGCGGTCGCCGCCACCCGCTCGCGCAGGAGGTCGCCGTCGTCGAGCACCGCCGGCGGCGGCGCGGCGAACGACGACAGCACCGAGAGCGGCAGCCCGGCCTCGCTCCCCGGGGTGTAGACCGCGAACTCGGCGGCCGCGCGCAGGCGGGCGATGCGCGCGCCGTCCTGCCCCCACTCGGCGAGGCCGCGGCGCCAGGTCTCGGCCTCGCGGGCGGCGAACTCGTCGGGCGCGAGGTCCTTGCGGCGCGCGGCGTCCTCGTCGATCCAGGGGCGGAAGTCGCCGGGCGCGAGGTCGGGGAAGGTGAGCAGGAGGTTGCCGAGGTCGCCCTTGGGGTCGATCACCAGCGCCGGCACGCCGTCGAGCGCCGCCTCCTCGAGCAGGCAGACGCAGAGCCCGGTTTTGCCGCTGCCGGTCATGCCGACGCACATCGCGTGGGTCAGCAGGTCCTTCGAGTCGTAGAGGGTCAGCCCCTCGCGCGGCGCGCCGGCGGCGAGGTCCCACGGCCGCCCGAGGTAGAAGAGACCGAGCTTCTCGTAGACGTCGACCGCCGGCGTCATCGCGTCCTCCTTCCGGCGCCGCCCGCCGGCGCCGTCATTCCAGGGCCTCCGGCGCCACCGCCAGGGCGACGAACAGGGTGCGCTGGCCCGAGCTGAAGTTGTTGTCGGCGACCAGCAGCAGGAGCCGCCGGCCGTCCGGGAGATCGGGCCCGAAGGCCATCCCCTCGAGGTTGTCGGACGGGATACCGCGCTCGGCGAGCGCGGCGCCGACGTCGAACAGGAGCGCCTTGGCCGCCGGCCGGAGCGCGGCGCCGGCGGCGGTGAGCGACTCGACGCCCGCGACGTCGCCGGCCGCCGCGAGATCGACCCGGTAGAGCTTGAGCGCGTTGCCGCGGTGAGCCGCGAACGCCCGCTCGAGCGCGAGCAGGCGCCGGTCGTCGAGCGCGACCAGCTCGACCAGCCCGCTGACCCGGAAGGCGCCCGGCAACAGCGACGGCCAGGGGAGGGGATCGACCGCGTAGGCGTGCTCGGCCACCGGCTCGCCGGCGGCGAGGTCCCAGACCACCAGCCGCACGAGCGCCGGCCGGTCGTCGGTCGCCGGCGGGCCGTCCTGGACCAGGGCGCTCTCCACGCCGGCGATCAGGTGACCGCCGTCGGGGGTGATCGCGAGCGCCTCGAAGCCGAGGTTGTCGCGCACGCCGCGGCCCCGGCCGGGGAGGAAGCGCGGCGGCATCGGCAGCGCGGCGCGCTCGGCGCCGTCGCGGCCGTAGAGGCGCACGAACGGCGGCTCGCCGCGCGCCGCCACCCCCTCGGACGCGATCCAGAAGCCCTCGGCGCCGGCGCATGCGAGCCCCTCGAGGTCGATGCGGCCCGCGGGCAGCGGCGCGCCGTCGCGGGTGAGCGCGG
>CAZNIX010000582.1:0-2903 GCA_964573125.1 uncultured Thermoanaerobaculia bacterium | reverse complement strand
CGGCGGCGGTCGCCCGCGCGCTCGCCGGCGACCGCGTGCTGATGCTGGTCGCCCAGCGCCCGGGCGCCGGCGCCGGCGGCGGCGACGACGACGCCGTGCCCCCCGCCGCCGCCGAGGCGGTCGCCGACCGCCTCCACCGCATCGGCACCGCCGCCACCGTCATGCGCATGCTCAAGCTCCCGGACGGGCGGATGCGCGTGCTCGTCCAGGGGCTGGCGCGCGCGCGCATCGAGCACCTCTCCCGCACCGAGCCGTTCCTCGAGGCGCGGGTCGAGCGGCTCGAGGCGCCGGCCGCCGACCGCGGCGGCGGCGAGGAGGACGACCTCGGCGTCCAGGCGCTGATGCGCAGCGTCAAGGAGGGGCTCGAGCGCGCCGCCAACCTCGGGCGGAGCGTGTCGCCCGAGGTGATGGTGATCGCCGCCAACCTCGACGACCCCGGGCGCCTCGCCGATCTCACCGCCTCCAACCTCGAGCTCGACGCCGGCGAGGCGCAGGAGATCCTCGAGACCCTCGATCCGCGGGTGCGCCTCTTGCGGGTGAGCGACCTGCTCGCGCGCGAGATCAAGGTCCTGACCATGCAGAACGAGATCTCGTCGCAGGCGCGCGACGAGATGGACCGCAGCCAGCGCGAGTACTTCCTGCGCCAGCAGCTCAAGGCGATCCAGGACGAGCTGGGCGAGGGCGACGAGCTGGCCGAGGAGATCGCCGGCTACCGCGCGGCGGCCGACGAGCGCGCCCTGAGCGCGGAGGCGCGCGAGGAGCTGGAGCGCCAGATCCGGCGCCTAGAGCGCAGCCACCCGGAGAGCGCCGAGACCTCGATCCTGCGCACCTACCTCGACTGGCTGACCGCGTTGCCGTGGGCGCTCGAGAGCGCGGACGACCTCGACATCGACCACGCCGCGAAGATCCTCGACGAGGACCACTACGACCTCGAGAAGGTCAAGGAGCGCATCCTCGAGTACCTGGCGGTACGCAAGCTCAAGCCCGACGCCCGCGGCCCGCTGCTCTGCTTCGTCGGCCCGCCGGGGGTGGGCAAGACCTCGCTCGGGCGCTCGATCGCGCGCGCGCTCGGCCGTCGTTTCGTGCGGCTCTCGCTCGGCGGCGTGCGCGACGAGGCGGAGATCCGCGGCCACCGCCGGACCTACGTCGGCGCGCTCCCCGGCCGCATCCTCCAGGCGCTGCGCTCGGCCGGCACCTCCAACCCGGTGTTCATGCTCGACGAGATCGACAAGATCGGCAACGACTACCGGGGCGACCCCTCGTCGGCGCTGCTCGAGGTGCTCGACCCGGAGCAGAACTCGACGTTCTCCGACCACTACCTGGGCCTCCAGTACGACCTCTCGCGGGTGATGTTCATCGCCACCGCGAACCTGCTCGACCCGATCCAGCCGGCGTTTCTCGACCGCATGGAGGTGCTGCGCCTGACCGGCTACACCGAGGCCGAGAAGCTGGTGATCGCCGAGCGCCACCTGATCCCCAAGCAGCTCGAGGCCAACGGCCTCGCCGCCGGGCACGTCGAGTTCACCCGCGCCGGGGTCCAGCGGATGATCGCCGACTACACCAAGGAGGCCGGGCTGCGCAACCTCGAGCGCGAGCTGGCGGCGATCTGCCGCAAGGTGGCGGTGCGGGTGGCGCGCGACCCCGCCGACTCCGGGCTGCCGCTGGTCGTCGATCCCGAGACCGCGGCGGGGCTGCTCGGCCCGGCGCGGCACCACAGCGAGGAGCTGCTCGACCGCGACCGGGTGGGGGTGGCCACCGGCCTGGCCTGGACCGCGGCCGGCGGCGACCTGATGCTGATCGAGGTCACCGCGGTGCCGGGCAAGGGCAAGCTCGCGCTCACCGGCCAGCTCGGCGAGGTGATGAAGGAGTCGGCGCAGGCGGCGCATTCGTTCGCCCGCGCCTACGCCGCGCGCGCGCCGCGCGCGAACGACAGCGCCGCCGAGGCCGACGGCGACCGCAACGGCCGGCGCTTCTTCGCCGAGCACGACCTCCACGTCCACGTGCCGGCGGGCTCGATCCCCAAGGACGGGCCGTCGGCCGGCATCACCATCGCGACCGCGATCCTCTCGGTCCTGCTCGGCGCGCCGGTCGACCGCCGGGTGGCGATGACCGGCGAGATCACGCTGCGCGGCGACGTGCTGCCGATCGGCGGCCTCAAGGAGAAGGTGATGGCGGCCAAGCTCGCCGGCGTGCGCACGGTGCTGGTGCCGGCGCTCAACCGCCGCGACCTCACCGAGGTGCCGGACCCGATCAAGGAGGGGCTCGACATCCGCTGCGTCGACGACATGGACGAGGTGCTGGCCGCCGCGCTGCTGCCTTCTTCTGAGGGGGGTTGTTCCAACCCCCCTCCCCGCGCGAGTGACGGTCTTGGTCAAGGGGGGCGCGGGGGCCCCTCCCCCGAGTCGGCGGCGCGGAGCGCCGCCGCACACGCGCCCTTGAGGCGCGCGTAGGTCCGCCGCCACCGCTCTTGCCGCGAAACGAAGACGTGCTGCTCGCCTGGCTGCGCCGGCGCCTGGGGCCGGGCAGCCTGATCGGGGACGACGCCGCGCCGCTGCGCCTCGAGCGCGGCCGCCGCCCGTGGGCGGCGACCGTCGACCATCAGGTCGAGGGAGTGCACTTCCCGGCCGGCCTCGACCCGGCGCTGGTCGCGCCCCGGCTGCTCGCGGTCAACCTCTCCGACCTCGCCGCGGTCGGCGCCGAGCCGGCGTTCGCGCTGCTCGCGCTCGCCGCCGCCCCGGGCTTCGACCACCGGCGCTTCTTCCGCGCCCTGCTCGCCGCCTGCGCCCGGCATCGGGTGACGCTCGCCGGCGGCGATCTCTCGACCCTGCCCGCGGGCGGCGCGCGCCTCGCCGCCAGCCTGACGCTGCTCGGGCGGGTGCCGGCGGGCGGCGCCTGGCTCGCCC
>CAZNIX010000581.1:0-2913 GCA_964573125.1 uncultured Thermoanaerobaculia bacterium | reverse complement strand
GTGGATGTGAACACTTGCGGAGCCGTTTGCAACCGTTCTACCGGACAGCAGTGATTGACGACATCTCCAACGCGGTAATGGAACCCTTTGACTGGATTGACATTGCTGTGCGCGCTGTCTACCATGAACTCGCGGCCTTGGTCGAACACGAGCTGCAGGATGCGGCTCACGCGCCGTGGGCTGCAGCGCATGCGCCAAGTTGTCCCTCGCTCGCTCCTGGACAGCCGATTTCGGCTGAATTCCGGCAGTGGTTCGAAAGAGAGATTTCCGACACCAAGTTTGCCAAGCTTGTGCGCCTGATCGACGATCACTACGGGATTACATGCGCGGCACTGCCGGGGATCGAAACGATCAAGCGGGTGCGGAATGTGGCGAACGATCTCAAGCACAGGAAGGGCCTCGTGGATCGGAGACGGCCAGAGGATCGTTCAAGGTCGATTCTGGCTCAGCACGAGCTTGAAACGGACCAAGCGAGGGCGCACATCCAAGTTACGTGGGCTTTTCTCGACGCCCTTTGGGCCGCCACCGACACCAGATGAGCCTCCCCGCGAGGACAAATGGCGAGTTGTGAGCTCGTCGCGGCACGGCTGGCGTCAGCGACGAAGAAATGGAGGAGGTTCTCGCCGACCCCGGCGAGGTCCGCCAAGGCAGGGAGGATTGCTCGGTGGCGATCGGGGCGACGGCGGCGGGCCGGACGCTGCGGGTGATCTACTCACCAGACCCGGCCGAGGGGGGAGGGAGGCGAGGACGACGTGTTCCTGATCGAGATCGGCACCCATGAAGAAGTCTACTGAGGCTGCGAGCTGGCGGCTGGGGACCTGGGTCAGGTGGCGTAGGTGAGGGTTGCCCGGATGTCCTCCCTTTCGAGGTACGGGTAGGCTTCGAGGATCTCGTCTTCGGTGCGACCGGCAGCCAGGAGGCCCAGGATGGTGCCGACCGTGAGCCGGAGGCCACGGATGCAGGGCTTGCCGCCCATGACCTCCGGGTCGAGCGTGATGCGGTCAGGTCCTCTCACGAAATGCGCCTCCGCAGGTCCGGCGCCGTTTATCCTAGACCAAGACTAGAATACCGTTACCGGTAACGCCCGTAGAGGACAGCGATGCGACGCGAAGAGATCCTGAAGATCCTGGGCACGCAGCGGCTGGAGCTGAGCCGGCGTGGAGTCAAGTCGTTGCGGCTCTTCGGCTCCGCGGCGCGCGACGAAGCCTCGGTGGCGAGCGACGTCGACTTCCTGGTCGCCTTCGAGGCCACTCCCTCGTACTCCGACTTCATGAAGCTTCGCATCTTCCTCGAGGATCTGCTCGGAGTCGAAGTGGACCTCGTGACCGAGAAGGGTCTCCGGGAAGGCCTACGACCCCAGGTGGAGAGAGAGGCCATTCGTGTCGCGTGAGCCGCTGCTCCTCCTCGAAGACATCGAAAAGGCCAGCCGCAGGATCATCCGCTACACGGAGGGCCTGGAGCGGGACGCCGTCTTCTCGGACGAGATGAGGTTCGATGCGGTTTTACACAACCTGCACGTCATCGGCGAAGCGGTCAAGAACCTTTCTCCGAGCTTCCGCGAACGGCACGGCGACGTCCCGTGGAGGGAGATCGCCGGGATGCGGGACTTCGTCGCTCACGCTTACTTCGCCCTGGACCTCGACATCCTCTGGGACGCCATAGTCCACGAGGTTCCCAGCCTGCTCGAGCGGGTGCTGGTCATCACCGAGCGGGAGAGAAGTGGTTCTTGAGCACCCCAGCGCCGCCCACGGCGGAAGCGCAAGCGGTGAAGACGATGACGGCCTGACTGCCGCGGCACGGAACGCTCACGCGATGAGATTGCGCCAGCGGAGTCCCGGGAACCGTGCGAAGTCCTGGTCCGTCGTCCACCACTCGCCACCGTGCTCGAGGGCGAGAGCGGCGAGGTAGGCGTCGGTGGTGTCGGAGCCACGGATGCCGGTGGCCAGGACCAGGTCCTTGAAGATGCTCCAGTGCCGCGGTCCCGGCGAGATCCGCCGCGTCTCAGGCTGCGATCGAAGGGCATCCACGAAGGCGAACACCTCATTGATCGAGGGACAGGGCTGGTAGACGCGCGGGTTGGTGCCGATGCGCACGACGGCGGCGAGGATCAGCTCGCTCAATGCCATCTCCCGTGGATTCGACCGGAGGCGTTCGAGCTCCCGGCGACACACCTCGTGGTGGGAGGAGCGTTGAACCATCGCGTGGAGGAGCACGCCGACGTCGCAGAGGATCATTCCAGCTCCCACAGTCGGCTCGTATCGTCGAGGTCGATCCCGCCCACGGGAGCTGGACCGGCGAGCACGGGGAGTGGAACAGGCTCCTCCCGCACCTGCAGCCGCTGGTCACTGAGGTAGGAGCGGAGGCTCTCCTCCAGCACCCGGGTGAGCGGGATGCGACGATCCGCTGCGAGCTTTTTCGCATCGACGAGGAGATGATCGGGAAGGTCTACGGTCGTCCTCATGATGCGATTATGCCACATCGAGATGTGTGTTGCGGGCCGGCCGTTACTGCCCTTCGTCAGCGGCAGCGGATCACCCGCCCCCCCGCACGCCCGCGGCCAGGAGCCGCGCCAGCAGCGCCCGCCGGACCGGGGCGAGCAGCGGCTCGAGGTCGCCGGCCGTGACCGGGGGCGGGGGCGGCGGGGCGAGGCGGAGGGTGAGCGCGGGGAGCGGGAAGAGGCGGGCCAGCTCGTCTTCGGGGGCGGCCAGGGCCGCTTCCATGCGGCGCGCGGGGGAGGTCAGCATCTGGTAGGCGCGATGGACGGCGGCGAAGCGCTCGGGGGCCAGCTCGGGCGGGTAGCGGCGGACCAGCTTGCGGTAGGCGGCGGCGATCTCGGCCGGGGCGGCGCCCGGCGCGAGGCCGAGGACGGCGTGCGGATCGTCGGCGGGTGCGGGCAGGGGGCGCGGGCGGGGC
>CAZNIX010000580.1:0-2918 GCA_964573125.1 uncultured Thermoanaerobaculia bacterium | reverse complement strand
GCGGCGCGCCCGCCGCCTCCGCCCCCGCCGCGCCCTCGGCGTCGATCTTGGCGGGATCGAACTCGCCGATCGCCGCCCGCACGCTCGCGGCAAGCGCGACGATGTTGGCGTCGGCCTCCTTGAAGACGTCGATCTGGACGCTCTCGCCGCCGTCGGTCCGGGTGAGGATCTCGCGCTCCTTGTGCGACCAGCGGACGGTGCCGAGGTCGCCGATGCGCACGTCGCGGCCGTCGAGGCGGGCGACTACGGTGTCGGCGATCTGGCGCAGGTCCTGGTACTCGTTGAGCGTGCGCACCATGTATTCCGTGCGCCCCTCCTTGATCGTGCCGCCGGCGACGTTGATGTTCTCCTGGCGCAGGCGGTCGATCACCTGCTGGATCGAGAGCCCGGAGCGGATCAGCTTGTCCTCGTCGAGGCGGACGTGGATCTCCTCCTCGAGCCCGCCGCGCACGCGCACCGCGGCCACGCCCTTGATCGGCTCGAGCGCGCGCTTGATCTGGAGGTCGGCCAGCCGGCGCAGGCGGCGCAGCCCCTCCTCGCCGGCGTAGCGCGCACCCGCGCCGGCGAGCGACAGCTCCATCACCGGGTCGAGGCTGGGGTCGTAGTGGAGGATCAGCGGCCGCTCGGCGTCGTCGGGGAGGAACACCAGGTCGAGCCGCTCGAGCACGTCCTGGGTCGCCTGGTGGACGTCGGTGTCCCACGACAGCTCGAGCACGACGTCGGAGATCCCGGCGCGGCTGATCGAGGAGATCCGGCGCAGCCCGGAGACCACCCCGAGCGCCTCCTCGACCGGGCGGCTGACGTCGTTTTCGACCTCCTCGGGCGCCGCCCCCGGGTACTCGGTGCGCACGGTCAGCGTCGGGTAGGTCAGCTCCGGCATCAGGGTCACCGGCAGCCGGCCGTAGGAGAAGAAGCCGAAGACGACGGCGGCGATCGCCACCATCAGGACCGCCACAGGACGCCGCGTCGTAAACGACGCGCCATCCTGCGGCGGCCTGCTGGCCCGGTCTTTCTCGGGGGGGTTGTTCCAACCCCCCCGCCCCGCAGGAGCGCGGTCCTGCGGGTCCCCACCCCCCGAGTCCCGGCTTCTCGCTGCGCTCGAAGGCCGGCCGAGCCCCTCACGGGGCTCGGTTTCTCCCTTGGCCATCGGCTCGTCTGGCGAACGCTGTTGCTCGCTCACTCCGCGGCCTCCGCGGCCGCGACCGCCGGCTCCTGATCGGTCTCCTCGGCCAGCTTGCCGTTGCCGCCGGGGACGGCCTCGCCGGCGCCGACCAGGCGCACCTCGACGCCGTCCTTGAGTCCGGCCTGGCCGGCGATCACCACCCGGTCGCCGGCGGCGACGCCGCCGGCCGGCTCGATGTGCTCCTTGTCCTCGAGCAGCGGCCGGAGGATCACGCGCTCGGCCTTCATGGCGTCGCCGACGCGGTAGACGTAGACCTGGTCCTGGTCGTAGACCAGCGCCCGCTTGGGCACCAGGAGCGCATCGTCGCGCACCGCGGTGATCAGCTCGACGTCGACGTAGAGCCCCGGCCGCAGGCCGCCGGCCGAGGGGACGTCGACGGTGACCTTGACCGTGCCGCTGTGGGGATCGACCACCGGCGCCAGGCGGTCGATCGCGCCCGCGATCGCGGCGCCGCCGAGCGCCGGCGCGGTGATCCGCGCGCGCTGGCGGGCGGCGAGCCGGGAAAGCTCCTTCTCGGGCACGAACACGCGGGCGACCAGCGAGTCGAAATCGACGAGGTGGAAGAGCTTCTGGTTGACGGTGACGAAATCCCCGAGGTTGACCAGCCGCTCGGTGACGGTGCCCGAGATCGGCGCCCGCACCTCGGTGTAGGAGAGCTGGCGCTCGGCCTCCTCGAGGGCGAGCGCGAGCTGCTCGACCTCGTAGGTGGCGTCGTTGAACGCCTGCTCGCTGATCAGCTCCTGGGCGTGGAGGTTCTTCTGGCGCTCGTACTCGCGCGCCGCCTTGTCGTGCTGGCTCTTGGCCTTGGCCAGGCTGGTCCGCTGCTCGTCGTCCTGGAGGCGGAGCAGCACCTGGCCCTTGGCCACCCGGTGGCCCTCCTCGGCCAGCAGCTCGACCACGCGGCGCGAGGCCTCGGCGAACACCGCGACCTCGTCCTCGGCCTCGAGGTTGGTCGAGTAGCGGAGGGTCTCCTCGATCGCGCCGCGGGCGAGGGTGGTCACCTCGACCGGCACCGCCTGCGGCTCCTCGGCCTCGCCCTCGCCCTTGTCGCCGGGCTTCTTCTTGCCGTCCTTCTTGGCCTCCTCGGCGCCGGACTTCGCCTCCTCCGCGTTGGTCTCGCTCCCCGAGCAGGCGAGCTGCGAGCCGCCGGACAGGACCACCAGCAGCGCCAGCGCCAGGCCGAGCACGGCTCTGGTGAACGGATTGTCGGTTTTGGGGTTCACGTCCTGGTCTCCACCGGAGGGCGCCGGCCGGCCCGCCGCGATCGCCGGTTCGCTGTCGTTGTCTTCGGACGGGTGCGCCGCGATGCGTGCCCCGCGCGGCGTCGTCTCCCGTACTACGCCTTGCCCGGGCGTTTGTTTCTCCGCGCGGAGCGCCGCGCGACGCCGCTCGGCGCCGGCCCGCGGAGGTAAAACAGGCGGTTGCTGAAAGAAGCAAACGGGTCCGCCGCCGCCGTCCGCGACAACGCGGCGGCGCGCGCTGGAATTGCCGTGCGAGGATGGCAGACTAGCGCCGCCGGGCCGCCGCCGCAGGGTGTGGCGGCTCGACCTCCCGGGCCGCGCGATCGCGCGATGTCGCGCGGCCCGAGGGACGCCGCGGCGAGGAGACGATCGGATGAGCCCTCGGACCCCGAGCCCGCGGTTTCCGCTCCGCCCGGGACCGGCGGCGGCCCTCGCCCTGGCCGCCGCCCTGGCGACCGGCGCCTGCGCGTCGGCGCCGCCCCCGGCGCCGCCCG
>CAZNIX010000579.1:0-2918 GCA_964573125.1 uncultured Thermoanaerobaculia bacterium | reverse complement strand
CGGCGGCGCCGCCGCCGGCGGCCGCGCCGCCGTCCGGGCCGCCGCCCCGCGTGCCCTCGCGCTCGGCGTCGTCGCTCGCGTCGTCGCTCACGTTCCCTCCGTCCGGCGCCCGGCGCTAGAGCAGACGCGCCACCGCGCTCTGGAGCTGCTCGGCGTTGAACGGCTTGGCCAGGTACTCGTCCGCCCCCTGCTTGAGGCCCCAGAAGCGGTCGGTGTCCTGGCTCTTGCTGGTGACCATCAGCACCTTGATGTCGCGCGTCTCGGGCGCGGTCTTGAGCTGGCGGCAGACCTGGAAGCCGTTGACCTTGGGCAGGATGATGTCGAGCACGACCAGGCGCGGCCGCAGCGTCCGCGCCTTCTCCAGCGCCTCTTCGCCGTCGGTCGCGGTGTGGAGCTGATAGCCGCGCGGCGAGAGCGCCCCGGTCATCAGACGGAGGTCGGTCGGGCTGTCTTCCACCACCAGGATGGTCTCGGCTGCCATCGGTTCTCCTTTCAGAAGCGGACGCGGTCGATCGCCCGCGCCAGGTCGCGCAGGAAGACGGCGTAGCTCTCCCGCCACTGCTCGGCGATCGTCCGCGAGTGGAACTGGCCGGCGAGCAGCTCGAGGTAGACCTGCATCACCTCGGCCATGCCGCGCCCCAGCTCCCGGAAGGTCGAGCGCCGCTCGCCCGAGTTCTGGGCCCACCGGCGGTAGAGGCTCTCGGCGGTGTCGACCGCCAGGCGGTTGTCCTTGGCGGTCAGCAGGCGCGCCATCGGGAAGCGCTGGCCGGCGGCGCGCAGGTTGGCGTCGAGCGACAGCGCGGCGGCGTCGGCGGTGGTGTGGACCTCGGCGAACTCGACCACCCGGTTGACCATCGCCGCCAGCACCTCGAGCATGAGCGGCGGCCGGCGCGCGATCCGGCGCTCGCCGAGCTTCACCATCTCCTGCTCGAGCTCGGAGAGGAACAGCGCCAACTGCCCCTCGAACCCGGCGTCGGCCTGGCGCTCGTCGAACGCGAAGCCGAAATCCGGGCGGCTCGCGCCCGGTTCGTCGCGCCGCTCCTCGTCGAGCTTGGTCAGCCCCTCGAGCAGGAGCTGGTTCCAGCCCCGGCGCACCGAGCGCGCGGGCGAGAGGATCCGGTCGGTCATGCGGAAGCTGCCGTCCTTCCAGCTCAGGAGCTGGAACACCGCCTCCTCGCCCTCGAGCGGGCCGAGCGTGGCGTGGACGATGTCGCCGTCGTCGAAGAAGATGACCCCCTCCTCGCCGCGCCGCCGCACCACCAGGCCGGCCCGCCGCCGCTCGGTGCAGATCACCTGGATGACGCTGGTCAAGTCGATCTCCTTGAGGTCGCCTTCGATCGGCATCGGCGTCGGGCCTCGCCCTAGGCCGGCCGGCAGTGCTTCTCCACCGCCTGCACCAGCGCCGCCGGATCGAACGGCTTGGCGACGTGGTCGATGGCGCCGGCCAGCCGCCCGCGCACCTTGTCGAAGAGGCCGTCCTTGCCCGACAGCATCACCACCGGCACGCCGGCGGTCTGCGGGTTGCCCTTGATCAGCTTGCAGAGCTGGAAGCCGTCCATGTGCGGCATGGTGATGTCGAGCAGCACGAGGTCGGGGGTGACCTCGTCGAGCCGGGCGAGCGCCTGGAGCGCGTTGGCGGCGACCAGCACCGCGTGCCCCTGGCGCTCGAGCGCCATGCCGACCAGCTTGAGCACGGTCGGGCTGTCGTCGACGACCAGGACCGTGCGCCGGGCCGCACCGCCGCCGGGCGCCGCCCGCTCGGTGCGCTCGACCAGCGCCGCGCTCTGGTCGAGCCGGCGCGCCAGCTCGTCGATCGCCGCGCGCAGCTTGCGGTCGGCGGGGTGGAGCTGGCTCGCCACCCGCAGCCGGGTGATCCCCTCGTAGACCCGGCGCAGGTTGAGGTAGGCGAGGCCGAGCCGGAAGTGGACCTGGTGGCCGACGTCGTCGCCGGAGAGCGCCTCGAGGCGGGAGATCGCCCGGCGCAGCAGGTCGCGGTCGGCCTTGTCGTTGCGGATCAGGAGGTCGACGTCGTCGAGCGTGAGCACCGCCCGGCAGGTCGGGCACTGCCCCATCTCGACCACCCCCTCGGCCTGGCACAGCGGGCAGCGCCACGGCCGCCGCGCCTTGGCCGGCGCCCGCGCCCGCAGCTTGCCCAGCCACTCGCGGGCGCGCTCGTGGCCGGGGTCGATCGCGAGCGCCTTCTCGAGGTGCTCGATCGCCTCCTCGCGGCTCGCCGCCACCGAGGCCAGCCACAGCCAGGCGAGCGCGGAGGCGTCCGAGAGGCTGGCGGCCTGGCGGAGCAGGAAGCGCGCGCGCGCCTTGTCGCCGCGCTTGGCCGCCGCGATCCCGGCGCGCAACAGCTCGGCGAAGTCGGCCGCCGGCATGTTCGGATGGCTCTCCATGGCTCCTTCGCGCCCGGCCTCCCCCGGGTGTCGGTCCGATCCGCGCCTGCCGACCCGTCCGGGGCTTCGCCTCGCCGCTCGATCGCATCGCCGCGCGCCGATCGGCTGACCGGCGTACGTGATTTCGTATGGCGCGGAGTTTCGTACTGTTCCATATCCATATGATTGCAAGCGGTGTTCCAGGGCCCGGCGGCGGTCGTCGGGGGCGCCCGGCGCCCGCGCCGGCGGGGCCTCCGCGCTCGCGCCCTCGAGCTCCGGCGCGGCCGGCCCGTCCGAGATCTGGACGGCAAGTCCTGAAGACAGACGACAATGACACTTCTACTCTTAGAATCAACGGGCATTGGGGGGATTCGATGAGTGCACTCTCCGCGCCGACCCTGGCACCGCCCGCGCACACCAACGACGCACTCGCGTCGTTGGTGCAGGTGGCAGGTAAGGCCGCGGCCGGCGTGTTCGACTACGCCGGCCTGCTGTCCGGCCAGCCGGTCGCGCTCGACGATGCTGTCGCGGAACACG
>CAZNIX010000578.1:0-2928 GCA_964573125.1 uncultured Thermoanaerobaculia bacterium | reverse complement strand
CCGCCGGCGACGCGGTCGCCGCCGGCCCGGCCGCCGAGCGCCCGCTGCTGACGCCGCTGCGCGCCGCCGGCTCGCGGCCGCCGTTCTTCTGCGTCCACCCGGGGGCGCTCTCCGTCACCTGCTACGAGGGCCTGGCCCGCCGCCTGGGCGACGACCGCCCGGCCTACGCGCTGCAGCCGGCCGAGCTGGACAACTACCGCGGGCTGGAGCGGCGCGACGAGGCCGGCCGCCCGCTGGCCGAGGTGGCGCGCGACCTGCTGGCGGCGATCCGCGAGGTCCAACCCGTGGGGCCGTACCACCTCGGCGGCTGGTCGCTCGGCGGCGTGGTCGCCTACCTCGCCGCCCTCGAGCTGCGCGCCGCGGGGGAGGAGGTCCGCCTGCTCGCGCTGTTCGACAGCCCGGCGCCGCCCGCCGGCGGCGCGCCGCCCGTGGACTACGACGACGGCGAGCTGCTGCGGGTCTTCACTCGCTTCCTCGGCGCGCGCTGTGGCAAGGAGCTGCCGGAGCCGGACGGCGCGTTCGCCGGTCTCGATTTCGACGGCCGCCTGCACTGGGCGCTCGAGACCGCGCGGCGGGCCGAGGCGGTGCCGCCGGACTCCGGGCTGTCCCACCTCCGCTACCTCTACCAGGTCTACAAGAACGGTCTGGTGTCCTCGGTGCGCCAGCTCTGGACGGTCGAGCCGCGCCCCTACCCGGGCCGGATCACCCTCTTCCGCACCCGCGAGACGCTCGGCGCGTTCGAGGCGATCTTCCCCGACGCCACCGCGCGCTGGGCGGCGCTCTCCGGCGAGCCGCTCGAGGTGCACCGGGTGGCGGGCGATCACTACACGATGTTCCTCGAGCCCTACGGCGAGGAGCTGGGCGCGACGCTGCAGCGCTGCCTCGCCGCGGCCGGCGACTGAGGGCCGGCGGCGCCGATGGCGGCCCCGCCCGACACCGTCACCGCGGCGCTCGAGGCGGCCGCCCGCGAGCACGGGGCGCGGCCGGCGCTGCACTTCCGCTGCGGCGGCGCCTGGCGGGCGCTCTCCTGGACCGAGTACCGCGACCAGGCGTTCGCGGTCGCGCGCGGCCTGGTCGCGCTCGGCCTCCCGCCGGGTCGCGGCGTGGTGATCCTCTCCGCCAACCGGCCGGAGTGGTTCCTCGCCGGGATCGGCGCGATCGCCGCCGGCGGCGTCCCCGCCGGCCTCTACACCACCGGCGCCCCGGAGCAGTGGCTGCACGTCGCCGGCCACGCCGGGGCGGTGGTCGCGATCGTCGAGAACCGGGACTTCCTCGCCCGCTTCGCGCCGCTGCGCGAGCGCCTCCCCGAGCTGCGCTCGGTGGTGCTGATCGAGGGCGAAGGGGGGGCGGACGGCGTCGTGCCGTGGGCCGAGCTGCTCGCGCGCGGCCGGGAGGCGCCGGCGGCGGAGCTCGAGCGCCGGGTGGCGGCCCAGCGCCCGGAGGACCTCGCCACCCTGATCTACACCTCGGGCACCACCGGCCCGCCCAAGGGGGTGATGCTCAGCCACCGCAACCTGACCTGGACCGCCCGCGCGGTCGCCGCGGCGTTCGCGGAGCGCGCGGACGACGCCATCTTCTGCTACCTGCCGCTCGGCCACGTCGCGGAGCAGATGATCTCGGTCCACGCGCCGATGGTCGAGGGCGCCGGCATCTGGTTCGCGGAGAGCCTCGAGAAGCTGGCCGGGAACCTGCGCGACGTCCGGCCGACGGTGTTCTTCGCGGTGCCGCGGGTGTGGGAGAAGATGCAGGCCGCGATCCAGGACGCCGGCCGGCGCCGCCCGGGGTGGCAGCGCAAGCTCGCCGGCTGGGCGCGCGGGGTCGGCCTCGCCGCCGGCTACGCGGACCAGCGGGGGGAGCGCCGGCCGCGGCTCTACCCGCTGGCCCGGAAGCTGGTCCTCGCCCGCGTGCGCGAGCGCCTGGGCCTCGACCGCGCGCGCCTCTGCCTGTGCGGCGGGGCGCCGATCGCGCGCGACACCCTCGAGTTCTTCCTCGGCCTCGGGATCCCGATCCTCGAGATCTACGGCCAGAGCGAGTGCAGCGGCCCGGCGACGTTCTCGCCCCCCGGCCGCTACCGCACCGGCCGGGTCGGCACGGTGGTGCCGGGCACCGAGCTGCGCGTCGCCGACGACGGCGAGATCCTCGTCCGCGGCCCGCACGTCTTTTCCGGCTACCGCGGCGACCCCGAGGGGAGCCGCGAGGCGGTCGACGAGGAGGGGTGGCTCCACACCGGCGACGTCGGCGCGCTCGACGCGGAGGGCTTCCTCGCGGTCACCGACCGCAAGAAGGAGCTGCTCATCACCTCCGGCGGCAAGAACGTCGGCCCGCAGGTGATCGAGGTCGAGCTGCAGCGCATCCCGGCGGTGGCGCAGGCGGTGGTGGTCGGCGACGGCCGGCGCTATCTCGCGGCGCTGCTCACGCTCGACGCCGAGCGGGTGGCGGCGGCGGCCGCGGCCGCCGGCAGCGCGGCGCACGACGCTGCGGAGGCTGCCGTTTGCCCCCTGTTCCGCGCCGCCCTCGAGCGCGAGGTCGAGGAGGTCAACGCCCGCCTCGCCCGCTTCGAGACGATCAAGCGCTTTGCCATCCTCCCGAAGCTCCTGACCGTCGACGCCGGCGAGCTGACCCCGACCCTCAAGCTCAGGCGGCGCGTGATCTACCGCCACTACGCGGCGGAGATCGAGGCCCTCTACCGCGACTCGGACACGACCTGACGTTTGCTCGCCAGCCCCCCAGGGCTCGCGCACGACGACACGCTCGTCCTTGAGATCGCGGTCGCGAGCGCCGAGATGCCGTTCCCGGCCGTGCCCCATGGCCGCGGGTGGCGGAGGGCCTCTGGTGTCCTGCCAGGGGCCGCGAAGGCTGGAGACCGCGGCAAGCAGGCAGAATCGGGCATATCGCGAAAAGGTCTAGACAAGGGAAGCCGATCGTCCG
>CAZNIX010000577.1:0-2976 GCA_964573125.1 uncultured Thermoanaerobaculia bacterium | reverse complement strand
CCGAGCGCCGGCTGGCCGAGCAGGGCGAGCAGCCGCGCGGCGTCGAGGCCCTCGGCCGCGGCCGCCACCCCCACCGGAGCGACCCCGACGGCCCGGGACGTCCCGTCCAGCTCGAAGCGCCGGCCGACCCAGGGCGGGTCGGCCGGCCGCAGGCCGTCCGGCGGGTCGACCGGCGCGGCGTTCTCGAACGCGAGGAAGGCGGCCAGCGCCGAGTCCATCCGCCACAGCGCCAGGCGCACGCGCTCCTCGCGGGCGGCGTGGCGGCGGGCCTCGGCCTCGCTCGCCTCCAGCCGGAGCGTGAGCGCGAGCATCCAGACCAGCGCCGCGAGCAGGACGGCGGCACCGGCGGCGAACCCGGCGATCAGCCCGGCGCGGCGCATGACCCCTGGATCCGGTAGCCCCGCCCGCGGACGGTGACCAGCACCGGCTCCGCGCGGCGGTCGTCGCGCAGCTTGCGCCGCAGGCGGGTGACCGCCATGTCCACGGAGCGGGTGTGGACGAGGCGGGGATCGACCTGCCACACCTGGGCCAGCAGCTCCTCGCGCGAGACCAGGCGGTGCGGGAAGGCGGCCAGGTAGCGCAGCAGGCGCGCCTCGAGCGCGGTCAGCGCCTCGCGGCCGCCGTCGTCGAAGCGCACCTCCTCGGCCGCGAGGTCGACGACCCCCGCGGGAAGCGCGAGCGCGGCCGGCGCCGGCCCGCGGCCGGGCGAGCGCCGGAGCACGGAGTCGACCCGCGCGAGGAGCTCCTTGACGCTGAACGGCTTGACCACGTAGTCGTCGGCGCCGCCGCGCAGCCCGCGCACCCGGTCGTCCTCGGCGCCGCGGGCGGTGATCACGATCACCGGCAGCTCGGGCCGGGCGCCGCGGATCGCGGCGAGCACGGCGTGGCCGTCGCGCAGCGGCAGCGCGAGGTCGAGCAGGACGAGCGCCACCGGCCGCTCGAGCGCGAGCTTCTGCCCGGCGACGCCGTCGCCCGCCTCGACCGGCTCGAACCCGGCGTGGCGGAGCGCGGCGGCGACCCCGCGCCGGATCGCCAGGTCGTCCTCGATGACCAACACTTCCTGCCGCACCGCGTCCCCTCTCGATTCCGTGGGCGTCATGATCGGAGCGCCTTCCCGCGCCGGTTCGGCGGAGACGCCTCGCGAGAGTGGCCCCCGTCACCGGCCGCAGTCTAGACCGTCGCGCACCCGCGATCCCCCGCTGCCGTGCGGAGTTACCGAAGCGTTACGTTCGGCTCCCCGCCCCGGCGCTACCGTGCATCTCGCAGCAACAACGGCCGAACCGACGAGGAGGCAAGGCGATGAGACGACCGCTCCAGTACGGCTTTCTATGGCTCGCGATCGGTGCCGCCGGCGGGACGACGCCGGCGGCGGAGGCGTGCGGCGGTCCCGAACCGATCCGGCTCGAGCGCCTCGAGCCGAACCTCAACGAGATCGCGGCGTTGCGCAGCGCCGGCCCGGCCGGCGTCGACGCCCTGCTCGCCGCGGCGCCGGCGGCGGACGGGCCGTCGCGGGCCGAGTGGGAGCGCGCGCTCGACGCCGTGTGCGCCCAGCGCGACTGCGCCGCGAGCGGCCTCTACTGGCACACCGACTTCGACAGCGCGCTCGAGGAGGCCGCCCGCACCGGCCGGCCGATCCTCTCCTTGCGCCTCCTCGGCCGCCTGGACGAGGAGTTCTCGTGCGCGAACAGCCGCTTCTTCCGCACCGTCCTCTACGCCGACCCGCGGATCGCGCGGCGGCTGCGCGAGCGCTTCGTCCTGCACTGGGAGTCGGTGCGGCCGGTGCCGCGGATCACCATCGATTTCGGCGACGGCCGCACGCTCCAAGGGACGATCACCGGCAACAGCATCCACTACGTGCTCGACGCCCGCGGGCGGCTGGTCGACGCGCTGCCCGGGCTCTACGGGCCGGGGATGTTCCTCGGCGTGCTGACCCGCGCCGAGACGGCGGCACACGGGCTGTCCGACCTCGACGATGCCGCGTACCTCGCCCGGCTCGCCCGGTTCCACGGCGAGCGGCTGGGCGCCCTCGACCGCGCGCTGGCGCCGGAAGGCGGCCTCGCCGCCGTCGCGCCCGCGGTGCCCGCGGTCGCAGGGTGGCCGAGCGCGCGCGACGCCGCGGAGCGCACGATGACCAAGATGGCGGTCGAGCGGCAGGTGCTCTGGGCGGTCGCCCGCGGCGGGTGGAACGCGCGGTCGGACGGCCTCGGAGCGGACGGCCTCGACCTCTCCGCCCTCGCCGAGCGCCACCGCCGCGCCTGGGCGCTCGGGCCGGAGAGCCGCGCGCTGCTCCTGCGCAAGCACGGTCCGGCCGACGCCGACCAGGGCGAGCGCGTGATCGCCGGCTTCGAGCGCCTGGTCGGCCTCGACACCGTGCGCAACGAGTACCTCCTCCACGCCGCCCTCCACTGGCGGCTGGCCGGGATGGCGCGCGACGGCGCGGTCCCCGACCTCGCGAAGTTCAACGACGAGGTCTACTCGAGCCTGTTCCTGACTCCGAGCCGGGACCCGTGGCTCGGGCTGGTCTCGCCCGAGACCTACCTGGCGCTCGAGCCGGGGGGATAGGCCGGGCCGAACCCCGGCGGCCACAGCCCACGGCGCTGGCGCTTTCGACTCCGCGCGGCCGAGGTCCACGACCTCGGCCGCGCGGCTGCGCTTGGACCGGACGCGGGCGCCCGGGCGCGGCCGCGCGGCGGGCTCGGGACTCCGCTCTTCCAGTTCTTCGGCTTCACCGCCGATGCCTGCGGCCGTCTCTGGCTGATCGGCTCTCCGACCAGCGTGCCGGCCGCCCCCTGGCTCTATCGGGTCGACCCGGCCACCGGTCAGGCGGCGCCCGTGGCCCCGCTGTCGCTGGCGGTCTACGGCCTGACCGGCCGCCTCGCCGCTCGGGCTGATCGCCCTGGCGGCCGCCCTCGCTGCCGCCGGGCTCTTGGTGCGACGGCGGAGCGTCGCGTCCCGGCCGGGCACCGGCCGCGCCGC
>CAZNIX010000576.1:0-2991 GCA_964573125.1 uncultured Thermoanaerobaculia bacterium | reverse complement strand
GCCCACCCGCCCGCGCGGCCTCCGGACCACCCGTCGGCGCGCCCCCGGCCACCCCCGCGGCCGGTGCCGCGGGAGCCGTTCGGGGCTACCCTCAAGACGCCGAGACCCGCACCGTATCCCCCCGCGGCGGGAGGGTGGATGCAGGCCATCCGATCAACGCCAGACGAAAGAGGAAGGAGACGCACCCATGAAGACGAAGGAGACGATGCCCGCCAAGAAGGAGGAGACGCTGTTCGCGCGCTGGAGCCCGTTCCGGATGTTCGACGAGCTGCGCGAGGAGATGGAGGGGCTCTGGCGGTGGCCGTTCGCCCGTCCGCTGCCCCGTGCCGCCGGCGCCTGGATGCCGAACACCGACGTCTTCCGCGACAACGGCAACCTGGTGGTCAAGGCCGACCTGCCGGGGATGAAGAAGGCCGACATCGACATCGCGATCGAGGACGGCGACCTGGTCCTGAAGGGCGAGCGCAAGGAAGAGACCAAGGTCGAGAAGGAGGACTTCTACCGTGCCGAGCGCGCCTACGGCAGCTTCTACCGGCGGATGGCGCTGCCCGAGAGCGTCCACCCCGAGAACATCAAGGCGGCGTTCGACAACGGCGTGCTGACCGTCACCGTGCCGCTGCCCAAGGAGGAGACCAAGACCGAGCACATCGCGATCGCCTGAGCGGTCGCCCCCACCTGCGGTCGCCGTCAGGGCTGACCGGGGCGGCCCGCCTGCGAACCCCACCAGGGGCGCCGGCGGACCGCTTTTGTGTTTCTTGCGCCGGTCAGACCGCGGCCGCCGGCGCCATCTGCTCCTGCCACGCCGCGATCGCGGCGGGCGGGAACAGCTCGCGGAGGTCGGCCGGCAGCGAGCCGACGACGTCGGCCATCTCGCCCGGGCTCAGGTGGCGGGTGAGCACGGTGAGCACCGCCCGCGCCGCGGCGCCGGGCTCGGCGCCCTCGCGCCCGGCGAGGGCGTCCGCGACCGGCTCGAGGAAGGCCTGCTTGTGCCGGATCTTGACCGGCGTCGCGCTCGGGTTCCAGCCCTCGTAGTAGATGCCCCGCACGAGCTGCGGGAGTTGCGCCGCGAGGTCGGCCGCCTCGTCCACCGGCAGGCGGTCGCGCACGGCGTGGAGGGTTCCGCGCAGCGCCGCGTAGGCGCGCTCGCGGTCGGTCCAGCCGAGCTCGGCGCCGATCTCGTCGAGCCACTCGTAGGCCTTCTGCACGGCCTTGTCGAACGCTGGCAGTCTGGTCATGGGTCCACCTCCTGGTTGGGATCGTGACGCCGCGGCGACCGGTTCCCCTTCCGCGCCGGTCGCGCCGGCGGGCGGCGCCGGCGGCTCGTGGCGCTTGACGTCGCCGCGCTGGATGCGGATCAGGTCCTCGAGCTGGCGGGTGGCGGCGTCGAACGCGTCGGCGATCGCCGGCTCCAGGCGCTCGCCGTGCTGGCGCGTGATCAAGAGCGGCTCGGCGCCGGGCACGCGCAGATCCAGCCGCACCTCGTAGGGCCCGCCGGCGCGGTGGTGGCGGCCGGGTCCCCCGACCAGCACCGAGCAGCCGATCAGGCGCGGATAGAAGCGCTCCAACCCCCCGACCCGCCGGCGGATCTCGGCCTCGAGGCCGGGCGCCAGCTCGAGGTGACGGGCGGTGATGGTGACGGGTCGTTCCATGACGGTCCTCCTGGCATGCTCCTCCTGCCTCGCGGCGGCGTTGCCACGGCGTTTCGACCTTGCCACGGCGCGGCGCTCCCCGCCAGCACCGTTCGGGCGGGCCGCCGCCCGCCCGCCCGGCCGGGGGAGCCTCCCCCGACGGGTGGAGGGGTCGGGGCGGGCGGCGCCGGGCGACCCTCCGGGTGCCACGGGCGGCAGGCGGCGCGCGCTTCGCGGTATCGTCGCCGGCGGTCGCCGGACTCGCGACGACGATGAGCGTGACCCCGACCCCGCCGGTTCTCGCGCTGCTGCCGCTGCTGCTGCTGGCGGCGGACGGCGGAGCCTCCGGCCCGGCGGCCGCGGCGGCACCCGATCCGGCGGCCCTGCTCGCGGCCGCGGGGCGGGTCCAGGACCGCGACCTCGCGACCTGGCGCCGCTTCGCCTTCCGGCGCGAGGTGGAGCGCCAGCGCCTCGACGCCCGCGGCGAGGTCGTCCTCCGCCAGCGCCTCGAGTTCCGGGTCGAGCCCGCCGCCGGCGGCGGCTTCGACGAGCGGCTGGTGGCGATCGACGGCCGGGCGCCGACCCCCGCGGAGGTGACCGAACACCGGCGCGCCGGGCGGTTCGCCCGCCATCACCGGCGCGCTCTCGAAGGCCGCTTCGGGGGCGTGGCCGGGGTCGGCGAGCTGGACTTCCGGCGCCTGTTCCGCGCCTTGCGCCCGAGCTACCGCGGCCGCGCGGCGGTCGACGGCGTCGACTGCCACCACCTCGCGCTCGAGGCGGTCGCGGACGACGCCGGCGAGCGCGACCGCGACGCCCTGGCGGCGGTCACCGCGGGCGAGCTGTGGCTGGCCGCCGACGGCCTCCACCTGGTGCGTGCGCGCACCCGGCTGACGCGGCCGGTGACCCAGGGCCTGGTCGAGATCGAGCGTCTCGAGCTCGGCTTCGAGGCCGCGCCGGTCGACGGCGTCTGGCTGCCGCGGCGCATCGAGGTCCGCTCGTCGGTTCGCGGCCTGGTCCGCCTGCGGGCGCACAACGTCTACGGCTACCGCGATTTCGAGCGGCGGATCCCCGATCCCGCCCCGGCGGGCTAGCTAGCTTAGCGCCGGCGTCTCAGCCGCTTCGCGGCGCGCGCCGGTGGGCGCGCGCCCTGCTGCCACCGTCTTGGCAGTGTCCGTCGGAGTCGGCGGCTTCGGCGGCGCGCGCCTGTGGGCGCGCGGTCGTGGCCACCGGGGTCGGGTGGTCGCGGAGGCGGGTGCGGTCGCGGCGGTCGCCGGTGAACAGGCGCCGCGGCGGGCGGGCGTCGCGGCCGGGCGGGTGCCAGCGGCGGGCGCCGGCGAGGGCGCGCAGCGCGCCGTCAGCGAAG
>CAZNIX010000575.1:1764-2993 GCA_964573125.1 uncultured Thermoanaerobaculia bacterium | reverse complement strand
CCACTGCCCTGCCCCTGCGGGCGGTGTTTCTTCGTAGGAGTCCGCTATGAACAACCCAAGACCGCTGGGGCCAACTGCAGCCGGCTTCCTGGTTGTCGGTCTTTTTGTCACCGGGCTCGCGTCGCGGGCCATCGCGACCGATACTCCGCCCAAGCCGATTGTCCTCTATAGGGCCGATGGCACGGCCACGGATACCCTGAAGTGGACCACCTCAAGAGGCGAGCAGAGCGTGCTGGAGGCCGTGGGCGACGATGAAGAGCGGTGGTTGATCCTGACCGCCCCCGACGGCTCGAGAATACGGCTGGGAGGACCGCGAACGCATCCCCTCGGGAACTTTGGCAGGGAGTTCGAACTGCGCGACGATTCGACGGGCTGGTGGATCCGCTACTCTCTCACGACCCCGGGGTTCACTCCGCCGCAGCCAACCGCCGACATGACGTTCGACGAGGTGCTGGACCGCATCCGCCAGGCTCAAAAAGAGTCCGGAGCCGAGACTCGCGTTGAGATCTGGACCAGCGATGGGATCGTTGTGCGGAGATCAACCGCCGATGGGCCGTGGCTGTATTCGGAGATCGCGGAGGAGCTGCGGGACAAGGGACTTCGGGGAGGCTTTCCGAAGGCAGCCGAGAGGGCCACGAAGTACCTGGTCGAGATGCGGAAGCGCAATCAGCTCTCGGATCGGCATTGGGACAGGGAGTTCAACTTCCTGGTCTTGCTGGTCGATGCCTTGAGTGACCCAAAGGCGGACGAACGAGACTCGTCCTGACAGGACGCGCCTTTCTGGCCTCGATCGGCGGCGTTCAATCCGGCGCGGGCGGTGCCAGGTCGGCGCGCAGGAGCAGCGCGTCGCCGCCGCGCCGATAGTAGCCCGGCCGGCGGCCGACGAGCCGGAAGCCGAGCCGGGGGTAGAGCGCCAGCGCCGACCCGTTGTCCTCCGCGACCTCGAGGAAGCAGGCGCGGGCGCCGGTCGCGCGCAGGCGGTCGAGGCCGGCGCCGACGAGGGCGGCGCCGAGCCCACGGCGCCGCACCGCGGGCGCCACCGCCACCCGCAGCAGCTCGGCCTCGTCGGCGGCGCGCTGGAACGCGGCGTAGGCGCGAAGCGTCGCCTGCGGTCCCGCGCCGGCGCCGACCAGCCAGAGCGCGCCGGCGGCGGCCAGGCCGTCCGCGAGCTGCGAGCGCGACCAAGCCTCCGCGCCGAAGCTCTCGGCCTCGAGCGCGGCGAGGCCGTC
>CAZNIX010000575.1:0-1754 GCA_964573125.1 uncultured Thermoanaerobaculia bacterium | reverse complement strand
CAGCCACTCGGCGTGGGGGGCCGATCTGCGGTCATCGCGGCAGGGTAACCGCGGGCGGCCGGAAGTAGAGCGGCTTGAGCAGCCGTGCGGAGTCCCACGCGGGCGGCCGCAGTGACAGCTCGCGCGCCGCCGCGGGCGCGAGCGCGTCGGGTTCGAGGAGGGCGGGCGCCGGAACGCCGGGCTCGCCGGCGGCGTTCAGCGCGCGGACCCCGAAGCCGACGATCCGGCCGCCGGCCGCGGCGGCGCGGCGGAGCAGGTCGGCGGCGGGGATCCGCTCGGGCTCACCAGCCGGGCGCGGTGGCCGGCCGTCGGATGCCGGTGCGAACACCTGCTCCGCCCACTCGCCGCGCAGGACGTCGACCGCCGCGAAGAGCGGCCGGTCGGCCAGCCCCTGGTCGCGCGCCCATGCCACGAGCGCGTCGAACGTCGGCACCGCGGTCGCCGGCACGCCGGCCGCCTGGTGGAGGCCGAGCGCGGTCGCCATGCCGACCCGCAGGCCGGTGAAGCTCCCCGGCCCGGCGAGCACGACCAGGCCGCCGAGGCCGCCGAGCCCAACGCCGGCCTCCGCGAGCGCCTCGTCGATCATCGGCAGCAGGCGCACCGACGAGCGGGCGATCGGCTCCCGGCGCTCGGCGAGCAGGCGCCCGCCGGCGGCGACCGCGACGCTGACCGTGGGGGAGGCGGTGTCGAGGACGAGAACCGGGCCCGCGGCGGAGGGCATGGGCGCGCGAGTATACGCGTCGGGATGCGGCGCGCTCGAGCCCTCGTTGCGACGCGGGGCCGTGCGCCGGCCTCTCGACCCCGGACACGCGCACCGCGGCGCGCGGCCGGAACGCCGCGTGCGCAGCCGGCCGCTCGGCGCTGGTTGTACACTGCCGGCCGATGCCCGCCAGTCCAGGCAAAGCCGCGCCGCTGACGCCGATGCTGCGCCACTACCTCGAGGTCAAGGCCGGCCATCCCGACGCCGTGCTGATGTACCGCATGGGTGACTTCTACGAGCTGTTCTTCGACGACGCGGTGCGCGCGGCGCCGATCCTCGAGGTCCAGTTGACCGCGCGCCAGAAGGGGACCGAGAGCGAGGCGCCGATGTGCGGCGTGCCCCACCACGCGCTCGAGGGCTACATCGGCAAGCTCCTCGCCGCCGGGCTCAAGGTCGCGGTGTGCGACCAGGTCGAAGATCCAGCCCAGGCCAAGGGCCCCCCCGAGAAGAGACTGGTCAAGCGCGAGGTGACGCGGGTGATCACGCCCGGTACGGTCAGCGAGCCGGGCCTCCTCGACGGCAAGGAGGACAACTGGCTCGCCACCGTGGTCTGGGACGGCGCCGGGAGCGGCGGCGGCGCCTTCCTCGACGTCTCGACCGGCCGCTTCTTCGTCCGCCGCTGGGGCGCGCCGGCCGAGGCGGTCGAGGACCTCGAGCTCCTGCGCCCGCCCGAGGTGCTCCACGACGAGGGGCTGCCGGCCGAGCTGGCAGAGTGGATCGCGGCGCAGGTCGCGAGCGCCACGCCGCTCGCCGGCGACCGCCTGTTCGACCGCGCCCGCGCCGCCGAGCTGCTCGAGCGGCACTTCGGCACGGCGACCGTGCGCGGGTTCGGCCTCGAGCCGGGCGAGCCGGCGGTGCGCGCCGCCGCCGCCGCGCTCGCCTACGCGCGCGAGACCCAGCAGAGCGAGCTCGTGCACGTCTCGACGCTCGCCGTGCGCACCGGGGCGTTTGATGTGCTGCGCGGGGAATTCTCGGCCGAGCTGCTGGAGCTTGC
>CAZNIX010000574.1:0-3006 GCA_964573125.1 uncultured Thermoanaerobaculia bacterium | reverse complement strand
CGGCCAGCCGCGCCGCCAGCTCCCGGCGCAGCGGCTCGAGCCCGGCGCCGGTGACCGCGCTGATCTCGAGGTACGGCAGCCCGCGCTCGGCGGCGGCCGCGGCGGCCGCCGCTTGGCGCTCCGCGCGCGCGGCGTCGAGCTTGCTGCCGACGACCACCCGCGGGCGCTCGAGGAGGGTCGGGTCGAACGCCGCCAGCTCGCGCTCGACGGTCGCGAGGTCCTCGCCGGCGTCGCCCTCGCCAGCGTTGCTCCCGAAGGTGGCGAGGTCGACCAGGTGGGCGAGCACCCGGCAGCGCTCGACATGACGTAGAAAACGGTGGCCGAGCCCGGCCCCCTCGGCGGCGCCGGCGATCAGTCCCGGCAGGTCGGCGATCACGAACGGCTCGGCGAGCGGATCGCCGAACGCGACCTCGCCGGGCGGCGCCACCACGCCGAGTTGCGGCACGAGGGTAGTGAACGGGTAGTCGGCGATCTTCGGCCGCGCCGCCGACAACTTGCTGATCAGCGTCGACTTGCCGGCGTTGGGCAGGCCGATCACGCCGACGTCGGCGAGGAGCTTGAGCTCCAGCCGCAGCGCCCGCTCCTCCCCCTCTTCGCCCGGCTGGGCGCGGCGCGGCGCCTGGTTCGTGGCGGTGGCGAAGCGGGCGTTGCCGCGGCCGCCGCGGCCGCCGCGGGCGACCCGCAGGCGGTCGCCGTCGGCGAGCAGCTCGCCGAGCAGCTCGCCGGTCGCGGCGTCGAACGCCTGGGTGCCGAGCGGCACCCGCACCTCGAGGTCGCGGCCGCTCCGGCCGGTGCGGTTGCTGCCCTCGCCGTGGCGCCCGCGCTCGGCGGCGTAGAGGCCGTGCCCCTGGAGGTGGTAGAGCGTGTTGACGCCCTCGACGCCGACCAGCCACACCGAACCGCCGTCGCCGCCGTCGCCGCCCGAGGGCCCACCGCGCGGGACGTACTTCTCGCGCCGGAACGCGACGCACCCCGACCCGCCGCGCCCGCCGTGGGCGCGAATCGGGGCCTGGTCGACGAAGATCAAGGCGGGGAGGTGCTACTCGGCGGGGACGGCGGGGACGATGTGGACGACCCGGCCGTGCCGCCCGCGGTCGCGGAACTCGACCACGCCGGCGATCTTGGCGAACAGGGTGTCGTCCTTGCCGCGGCCGACGTTGCGGCCGGGGTGGAAGCAGGTGCCGCGCTGGCGGACGATGATCGTCCCGCCGTTGACGGTCTGGCCGCCGAACGCCTTGACGCCGAGGTTCTGCGGTTGAGAGTCGCGCCCGTTGCGGCTCGAACCCTGTCCCTTCTTGTGAGCCATCGCTCGGTCCTTTCCTGCTGGGCCCCCCGGCTACGCCGAGATGCCCTCGATGCGCACGCGCAGCAGGTGCTGCCGGTGCCCGGTGGTCCGCCGGTAGCCCTTGCGCCGCTTCATCTTGAACACCCGGATCTTGGGCCCGCTCGCCGGCCCGACCACCGAGGCGCGGACCACCGCCCCCTCGACGGTCGGCGTCCCGACGGTCACGCCCTGCTCGCCCGAAACCAGCAGCACGCGCCCGAACTCGACCGCGTCCCCCGGCTCCCCGGCGCCGTCCAGCTTCTCGACGTCGACAACGTCCCCCGGCGCCACCCGATACTGCTTGCCGCCGGTCTCGATCAGTGCATACATGCGTCACCTTCCTCGCGCCCCGCGGGCGGGCGGACAGCGAAAAGTACCACGACCGCGCGCGCAGGGTCAAACCCGAGAGCCGTCCAACCGTGAACGACCGGCCCGGCACGCTAGGATGCCCCCATGAAGCTGGCGATCCTCTCCCGCAGCCCGGACAGCTATTCGACCCGCCGGCTGCGGGAGGCGGCCGAGGGGCGGGGGCACGAGGTCGCGGTGCTCGACGTGCTGCAGTTCGCGATCTCGCTCGAGGAGGGCTCGCCCGACCTCTTCTACCAGGGCGAGCCGCTGACCCACTACGACGCCGCGATCCCGCGCATCGGCGCCTCGGTGACGTTCTTCGGCACCGCGGTGGTGCGCCAGCTCGAGCAGATGGAGGTCTTCTGCGCCAACTCCGCGCTCGGCATCACCAGCTCGCGCGACAAGCTGCGCTCGCTCCAGATCCTCTCCCGCCACCCCGACATCGGCATCCCGGCCACCGAGTTCGTGCGCCGGCGCGAGGACGTGATGCCGGCGATCGAGCGGGTCGGCGGGGCGCCGGTGATCATCAAGCTGATCGAGGGCACCCAGGGGGTGGGGGTGATCCTCGCCGAGTCCGCGAAGGCCGCGGCGGCGATCTTCGAGACCCTGCAGATCGCCCGCCAGAACGTGCTGATCCAGAAGTTCGTCGCCGAGAGCAAGGGCAAGGACGTGCGCGCGATCGTGGTCGGCGACCGGGTGGTGGCGGCGATGCGGCGGGTCGCCACCGGCGGCGAGTTCCGCAGCAACGTCCACCGCGGCGGGCGCACCGAGGCGGTGCAGTTGAGCGACGTCTACGAGCGGACCGCGATCCGCGCCGCCCAGGTGATCGGCCTCAACGTCGCCGGCGTCGACATGCTCGAGGGCGCCGAAGGGCCGGAGATCATGGAGGTCAACTCCTCGCCCGGCCTGGAGGGGATCGAGGGCGCGACCGGCAAGGACGTCGCCGGCGAGATGATCCGCTTCGTCGAGGAGAAGCTGCACTTCCCCGGCTTCGACCTCCGCCAGCGGCTGACCGTCAGCCGCGGCTACGGGGTCTCGGAGCTGGTGATCGGCGAGGGCTCGACGCTGGTCGGCAAGACGCTCGCCGAGTCGGGCCTGCGCGACCTCGACATCGTCGCCCTGACCATCGAGCGCGACGGCGCGGTGATCGCCAACCCGCGCCACACGCGCACGCTCGAGGCCGGCGACCGGCTGCTCTGCTTCGGCAAGCTCGAGGCGATGAAGGGGTATCTGGCGCCCAAGCGCACCCGCCGCCGGCGCGGCGCCGCGCCGCGCGCGAGCGACGAGGCGCGGCCGCGATGAGCGTGCTCGCGACCGGGCGCGGCGTGAGCGGC
>CAZNIX010000573.1:0-3016 GCA_964573125.1 uncultured Thermoanaerobaculia bacterium | reverse complement strand
GGCGCGCGCTCAGCCTGGCCGACGGAGGAGGGCCGGCGGCGCTGGTCGCCGACGCGGCCGGCCATCCGCCCGAGCTGTTCACCTGGGCGCCGCCGGGCGCGGGCGCGGCGGCGGGCGAGGGGAGCGCCGCCGGCGTCGTCGTCACGCCCGAGCGCCGCACCGACGTCAACCCGTGGCTGGCCGAGCGGCGGCTCGCGACGCAGGAGGTGGTGCGCTGGACCGCCCGCGACGGCGTCGCGCTCGAGGGGGTGCTGATCGCGCCGCTCGACGAGCAGCCGGGCCGGCGATACCCGCTGCTCCTCGCGGTCCACGGCGGCCCCGAGGCGCACGACAGCGACGGCTGGCTCACCGCCTACGCCGACCCCGGCCAAGTCGCGGCCGCGCGCGGCTTCGCCGTCCTCTATCCCAACTACCGGGGCTCGACCGGCTACGGCGTCGAGTTCAGCAAGAGCAGCCAGAGGGACCCCGCGGGCAAGGAGTTCGACGACCTGGTCGACGCGGTCGACTACCTGGTCGCCGCCGGCCTCGCCGACCCCGCGCGGGTGGGGATCACCGGCGGCTCGTACGGCGGCTACGCGACCGCCTGGGCGAGCACCTACTACAGCGACCGCTTCGCCGCCGGCGTGATGTTCGTCGGCATCAGCGAGAAGATCGCCAAGTTCGGCACCAGCGACATCCCGCAGGAGATGGTCCTCGTCCACGACCGCATGCGGCCGTGGGAGGAGTGGCAGCTCATGCTCGAGCGCAGCCCGATCTACCACGTCGAGCGCGCGCGGACGCCGCTGCTGATCGCCCACGGCGACGCCGACCCGCGCGTCCACCCCAGCCAGTCGATGATCCTCTACCGCTTTCTCCGCATGCTCGGCCAGACGCCGGTGCGGCTGGTGTTCTATCCCGGCGAGGGGCACGGCAACGCGCGCGCCGCCTCGCGCCTCGACTTCAACCTGCGCATGATCCAGTGGTTCGAGCACTACCTGAAGGGGCCGGGCGGCGCGCCGCCGCCGCCGGACATCGAGCACGAGGAGCCGAAGGCCGAGGAGGCCGGGGCCGAGGCGCCGCCCGAGATCGAGGAGGAAGTGATCGAGGACCTCGACGAGGTCGGCCTCTAGGGGGACGCGATGGCGAGCGGAGAGGAGAGCGGGGCGCGGGTCGAGGGCGAGGTCGGCTTCGAGCCCTACGTGCCGGCGTCGGCCAGCCCGCCCGAGTCGACCGCCAAGGCGATCGGCTTCGGCATCGTCTTCGGCATCCTGTTCGGCGCCGCCAACGCCTATCTCGGCCTGCGCGCCGGGCTGACCATCTCGACCTCGATCCCGGTCGCGGTGCTCACCGTCGCCGCCTTCCGCGCGCTCGCCCGCGCGGGCCTCCGGTCCTCGATCCTCGAGGCCAACATGTCGCAGACCGTCGGCTCGGCCTCCTCGTCGGTGGCGAGCGGCGTGATCTTCACGCTGCCCGCGCTCTTCCTCTGGAAACTCGACCCCACGCTGCTCCAGATGACGCTGCTGGCGCTCTCGGGCGGCCTGCTCGGGGTCCTGTTCATGGTGCCGCTGCGCCGGGCGCTGATCGAGCGCGAGCACGGGACGCTGCCGTACCCCGAGGGGACCGCGTGCGCCCAGGTGCTGCTCGCCACCGAGACCGGCGGCGGCCGCGCGCGCAACGTCTTCCTCGGGCTCGGCGCCGGCGCGCTGGTCAAGGCGCTGACCGGCTGGCTCAAGCTCGCGCCCGGCGAGGTCGAGGTCGGCGTGCCGCTGCTCAAGAAGGGGCAGGTCGGCTCCGACGTTTCGGCGGCGCTGTTCGGCGTCGGCTACATCCTCGGCCCGCGGGTGGCGTCGATCATGGTCGGCGGCGGCCTGCTGTCGTCGCTGGTGGTCATCCCGGCGATCGCCTGGTGGGGGGAGGGGAGGGCCGAGCCGCTCTATCCCGAGACCGTGCGCACGATCGCCGCGATGGGACCCGGCGACATCTGGTCGCGCTACGTCCGCTACATCGGCGCCGGCGCGGTGGCGACCGGCGGCCTGATCACGCTGATCCGCTCGATCCCGACCATGATCGAGAGCTTCCGGGCCGGGGCGCGCCAGCTCCGCGCCCGGCTCGCCGAGGGCGCCGGCGCCGAGCCGCGCACCGGCCGCGACCTGCCGCTCCACGCGATCGGCATCGGCGTGGCGCTGGTCGTGCTCGTGCTCGCGGTCGTGCCGCAGGCGTTCGGCGCGATCGAGGATTTCGCCCACCGCGCGGTGGCGGCAGTGCTGGTCGCGGTCTTCGCGTTCTTCTTCGTCACCGTCTCCTCGCGCATCGTCGGCCTGGTCGGCGTGACCTCGAACCCGACCAGCGGCATGACCATCGCGACCCTGATCGGCACCTCCTCGGTCTTCCTGCTCCTCGGCTGGACCGACGACGCCGGCAAGATGGCGGCGCTGACCGTCGGCGCGGTGGTCGCGATCGCCGCCTCGATCGCCGGCGACACTTCGCAGGACCTCAAGACCGGGTACCTGCTGGGGGCGACGCCGGTGCGCCAGCAGACCGGCGAACTGGTCGGCGTGCTGACCTCGGCGGTCTTCGTCTGCGCCACCGTGATCCTGCTCGGCCGGACCTACGGCTTCGGCAGCGAGGAGCTGCCGGCGCCGCAGGCGACGCTGATGAAGCTGGTGATCGACGGCGTGCTCGCGCAGTCGCTCCCCTGGGGGCTGGTCGCGATCGGCGTCGGCATCGCGCTGGTCGCCGAGCTGTGCCGGATCCCGAGCCTGCCGTTCGCGGTCGGCGTCTACCTGCCGGTGACGACCATGGTGCCGGTCTTCTTCGGCGGCGGCCTGCGCTGGCTGCTCGAGCGGCGAGCGCCGTCGCCCGATGAGCGGCGGGCGCGGCGCGAGCGCGGGGTGCTGTTCGGCTCCGGGCTGGTCGGCGGCGAGGGGCTGCTCGGGGTGGCGATCGCGGGCGCCGCCGGCTGGGCGGCCGGGCGCGGGGAGAAGGCGTGGAGCGTCGGCGTCGGGTGGATCGAGGCGGTGGTCGAGGCGGTCGCCGG
>CAZNIX010000572.1:217-3026 GCA_964573125.1 uncultured Thermoanaerobaculia bacterium | reverse complement strand
CCCTCCCCCGAGTCGGGCCTTCGGCCCGCGCGCCTGTGGGCGCGTGTCCTGCTGCTACCGGCGTGGCCTTCAGCCGGAGCGCCGCTCGGCGTCGGCGAGGACGCGCAGGAAGTTCTCGCCGAGAATCATGCGCACCGCCCGCGGGGGCAGGCCGCGGGCGAGCAGGGCCGCGGTCAGGTGCGGCCACTCGGAGGCGTCGGCGAAGCCGTCGAGGGTCTCGGTGATGCCGTCGAAATCGGTGCCGACGCCGACGTGCTCCTCGCCCGCCAGCTCGACCAGCCGCAGCAGGTGGTCGACGAAGACGGCGAGCGGCACCGGCGGCAGCGGATGGGCGGCGGCGGCCTCGTGCCAGGCGTCGCGCAGGGCGTGGAGCCCGCCGGCGACGTCGGCGCCCAGCTCGGCGAGCATCGCCTCGAGCCGGGGCATCGCCTCGCGGTTGCGCTCGCCGTTGACCCGCGCCGCCTCGCGGTCGACGAACGCCGGGTAGGAGTTGGCCATCACCACCCCGCCCCAGCGCGCGATCTCGCGCACGAGCGCGTCGGGCAGGTTGCGCGGATGGTCGCACAGCGCGCGCGCCGAGCTGTGGCTGGCGACGACCGGCGAGCGCAGGGCGTCGAGGGTGTGGAGCACGGCGTCGTCGGAGACGTGGGAGACGTCGGCGAGGATGCCGAGCCGGCGCATCGCGCGCACGCGCTTGACCCCGTCGTCGCTCAGCCCGCCCCAGCGCGGCGCGTCGGTCGCGGCGTCGCACCACTCGTGGCTCGCGAAGTGGGTGAGCGTGACGTAGCGCACGCCGAGGTCGGCGCAGCGGCGGAGGCGCGCCTCGTCGGTCAGCGGCCGGCCGTTCTCGACCGCGAAGAGCGCCCCGACCGTCCCCGCCGCCTTCGCGTGCCGGATCTCCTCCGCGGTGGTCACCTGCTCCAGCTCGCCCGGCGAGAGCACCGCCGCGGTCAGCCGGTGGAGCGCGAGCAGGTGCTCCCACCCCGGGTCGGGGTCGAGAAACGGCGGCACGAACAGCGCCGCCGCGAACGCGGTCACCCCCCCGGCGCGCAGGCGCGGGAGGTCGATGTGGCCGTCGGCGAGCCGCGCGCCGAGATCGGCCGGCCGGTAGAACAGCCGGGTCGGCAGGTCGGTGTGGCCGTCGACGACGATCGCTTCGCGGTGGAGGGCGAGCGCGTCCATGGCGGCCGACTCTACCTGCCCCGGCCGGCGGGAATCCGCCCCCGCCGGCGGCTGTTTCACCCCTCGCCGGCCGGCTCCGCCCCGGAAACCCCCTGTCGAGCTTGTCAACCGCGGGCGGATCGGCTAGCCTCACCTCTTTGCGCCGGACCGGCAAGCGGGCCGGCGCGGGCTGCTGTGAAGCCTCAAAGCCAGGAAGGAAGCAAGACCGTGAAGCCGGACATCCACCCCACGCTGCACCGGGTCACCGCGGTGTGCGCCTGCGGCAACACGTTCGAGACCCACTCGACGAAGGAAGAGCTGCGCCTCGAGATCTGCAGCGAGTGCCACCCCTTCTTCACCGGCAAGCAGAAGCTGATCGACTCCGCCGGCCGCGTCGAGCGCTTCGAGCGCCGCTACCGCCGCGAGGCGAACTGAGCCCCCGCGACCGGGGGCGAGGAGACCGCCGCGGGCACCGCTGAGTTCCGACCTCGGCGCCCCCGGCGGGCGCGCCCATGCTCGAACAGCTCGCTCAGCTCGAAGACACCCACGCCGCGCTGACCGCCCGCCTCGCCGATCCCGAGGTGCTCGGCGACCGCAAGGCGTACACCGAGGCCTCCAAGGCGCTCGCCGAGATCGACCACGTGGTCGGCCTCTACCGCGACTACAAGGAGGTCCGGCGCCAGCTCGGCGCGACCGACGAGCTGCTCGCCGGGCTCGAGCGCGGCGACGAGCTGGTCGAGCTGGCGCGCGAGGAGCGCGAGCGGCTGGCCGCCCGCGCCGAGGAGCTGGAGCAGTCGCTCCAGCGCGAGCTGACCCCGGTCGACCCCAACGACCAGCGCAACGTCGTGCTCGAGATCCGCGCCGGCACCGGCGGCGACGAGGCGACGCTGTTCGCGGCCGAGCTGTTCCGCATGTACAGCCGCTACGCCGAGGCGCACGGCTGGCGGGTCGAGGTGCTCGACCTCTCGGAGTCGGGCGCCGGCGGCATCAAGGAGGTGTCGGCGATCGTCGAGGGGCGCGGCGCCTACAGCCGGCTCAAGTACGAGGCCGGCGTCCACCGCGTCCAGCGAGTGCCCGAGACCGAGGCCTCGGGGCGCATCCACACCTCGGCGGTGACCGTCGCGGTCTTGCCCGAGGCCCAGGACGTCGAGGTCGCGATCGACGACAAGGACCTGCGCATCGACCGCTACTGCTCCTCCGGGCCCGGCGGCCAGGGGGTCAACACCACCTACTCGGCGGTGCGCATCACCCATCTGCCGACCGGCATCGTGGTCTCCTGCCAGGACGAGCGCAGCCAGATCAAGAACAAAGCCAAGGCGCTGCGCGTGCTCCGCTCGCGCCTCTACGAGCTCGAGCAGGCGAAGGCCGACGAGGCGATGTCGGCCGAGCGCCGGAAGATGGTCGGCAGCGGCGACCGCTCGGAGAAGATCCGCACCTACAACTTCCGCGAGAACCGGGTCACCGACCACCGCATCCACCTCACCGTGCACCAACTCCCCGAGGTCCTCGAGGGGCGGCTCGACCCGCTGATCGACCCCCTGGTCGCCCACTTCCAGGCCGAGCGCATGGAGCGCCAGGCCCGGGTTGGCGGTTCTTCGAGGGGGGCTGCGCCCCCCTCCCCGCGCGAGTGACGGTCTTGATTGAAGAA
>CAZNIX010000572.1:0-207 GCA_964573125.1 uncultured Thermoanaerobaculia bacterium | reverse complement strand
CGCCCGCGCCGGCGCGCGGCGGGCGGCGGCGCCGTTCGCGCCGCCGCGGCGCGAGGCGCTGCTGCTGCTCGGCCACGTCCTCGGGCTGTCCGAGGCGCAGGTGCTGGCGCGCCCCGAGCGCGCGGTCGAGGCACCCGCGGCGGCGCGCTTCGAGGCGCTCGTCGCGCGCCAGCTCGGCGGCGAGCCGGTCGCCTATATCACCGGGAT
>CAZNIX010000571.1:0-3029 GCA_964573125.1 uncultured Thermoanaerobaculia bacterium | reverse complement strand
ATCGGCGGCGCGCCGGCGGATCAACCTGCGACTGCTGGGCGAGAGCGCGGTCGGGGTGACGGTCGACGAGACGACGAGCGCCGCCGACGTCGCCGACCTGCTCGCGGCGTTCGCCGAGGTCGCCGGCACCGAGCCGCCCGGCGACCCCGAGGCGCTCGCCGCCGCCGCCGACCTCGGCTTTCCGGCGCCGCACGCGCGGGCGAGCGAGTTCCTCACCCACCCGGTGTTCCACCGCTACCACACCGAGCACGAGATGCTGCGCTACTTGAAGCGCCTGGAGGGCCGGGACCTCTCGCTCACCCGCTCGATGATCCCGCTCGGCTCGTGCACGATGAAGCTCAACGCCAGCGCCGAGATGATGCCGCTGTCCGCGCCGGGATGGCTGGCGCTCCACCCGTTCGCGCCCGCCGAGCAGGCCGCGGGCTACCGCGAGCTGGCGGCGACGCTCGAGGACTGGCTGTGCGCGATCACCGGCCTGCCCGCCTGCTCGCTCCAGCCCAACGCGGGCTCGCAAGGCGAGTTCACCGGACTGTCGGTGATCCGCGCCTACCACCGCGACCGCGGCGAGTCCCGGCGCGACGTCTGCCTGGTCCCGCGCTCGGCGCACGGCACCAACCCGGCCTCGGCGGTCGCGGCGGGGATGGAGGTCGTGGTCGTCGAATGCGACGAGAGCGGCGACATCGACCTCGCGGACCTCGCGGCCAAGGCCGAGGCCTACCGCGAAACTCTCGCCGCGATCATGGTCACCTATCCGTCGACCCACGGCGTCTTCGAGGCCGGCATCCGGGAGCTGTGCGCGATCGTCCATCGCTGCGGCGGCCAGGTCTACCTCGACGGCGCCAACCTCAACGCCCAGGTCGGCCTCTGCCGCCCCGGCGACTACGGCGCCGACGTCTGCCATCTCAACCTGCACAAGACGTTCTGCATCCCGCACGGCGGCGGCGGACCGGGGGTGGGGCCGATCTGCTGCGCCGCGCACCTGGCGCCGTTCCTCCCCGGCCATCCGCTCGCGCCCTGGGCCGGCGGCGCCAAGGCGATCGGCCCGGTGGCGGCGGCGCCGCTCGGCAGCGCCGCGATCCTGACCATCTCCTGGGCCTACATCGCGATGATGGGGGGCGCCGGGCTGACCCGCGCCTCCGAGCTTGCGATCCTCAACGCCAACTACATGGCCGCCCGCCTGGCCGAGCACTACCCGGTGCTCTACCGCGGCGAGCGGGGCCGGGTGGCGCACGAGTTCATCGTCGACCTGCGGCCGTTCAAGGCGAGCGCCGGCGTCGAGGCGCGCGACGTCGCCAAGCGGCTGATGGATTACGGCTTCCACGCCCCGACGGTGTCGTTCCCGGTCGCCGGCACGCTGATGATCGAGCCGACCGAGAGCGAGACCCGCGGCGAGCTCGACCGCCTGTGCGACGCCCTGATCGCGATCCGCGGGGAGATCCGCGCGGTCGAGGAGGGGCGCTGGCCGCGCGAGGACAACCCGCTGGTCAACGCCCCGCACACCGCCGAGATGGTCACCGCCGAGCGCTGGGAGCACCCCTACGACCGCGCGACCGCCGCCTTCCCCGCGCCCTGGGTCCGCGCGAGCAAGTTCTGGCCGGCGGCGGCGCGGATCGACGACGTCTGGGGCGACCGCCACCTGGTCTGCACCTGCCCGCCGGTCGAGAGCTACGGACCCCTTGTCACATCGCTGTCACGCGATGGCGAGGGTCCCGACAAACCCGGTCTCTAGCCTCTCGGGAGAGCGAGCGGCGGCTCCGCGGCCGGCCCCGTCGGGGTGGCTCGCGCCCCTCGCCCCACTGAACCCTAAGGAGGAGACCCATGAGGCGTACCGTCCTCGTCGCCGTCTGCGCGCTCGCCCTCGCGGTGAGCGGCGGCCCGCTCTTCGCCCAGGCCATCCAGCTCGACTCGTCGCTCACCGGCTACCAGAAGACCAGCGGCATCTCGGGCAACCTCAACTCGATCGGCTCCGACACGCTCAACAACCTGATGACCCTGTGGGCCGAAGGCTTCCAGAAGCAGTACCCGAACGTGCGCATCCAGATCGAGGGCAAGGGCTCGTCGACCGCGCCGCCGGCGCTGATCTCCGGCACCGCCCAACTCGGCCCGATGAGCCGGCCGATGAAGGGCGCGGAGATCGACGAGTTCGAGAAGAAGTACGGCTACAAGCCGACCGAGGTCCGGGTCGCCCTCGACGCGCTCGCGGTCTACGTCAACAAGGACAACCCTCTCGAGCAGCTCACGGTGGCCGAGGTCGACGCCGTCTTCTCGAAGACCCGCCGCTGCGGCGCCGGCCAGAACGTCGGCAACTGGGGCCAGGCGGGGGTCGCCAACGGCGGCTGGGGCGCGCGCCCGATCAGCCTCTACGGCCGTAACTCGGCGTCCGGCACCTACGGCTTCTTCAAGGACCACGCGCTGTGCGGCGGCGACTACAAGGACGAGGTCAAGGAGCAGCCGGGCTCGGCGTCGGTGGTCCAGGGCGTGACCGAGGACCTCTACGGCATCGGCTACAGTGGCATCGGCTACCGCACCTCGGGCGTCAAGCCGCTCCGCCTCGCGGCCAAGGCCGGGGCGACCGCGTTCGGCGTCAGCCAGGACGAGGTCAACACCGGCGAGTACCCGCTGTCGCGGTTCCTCTACGTCTACATCAACAGGGCTCCGAACAAGCCGCTCGACCCCCTGGTCCGGGAGTTCGTGAACTACGTGTGCAGCAAGGAGGGGCAGGAGGTCGTGATCAAGGACGGCTACCTGCCGCTCAACGCGCAGCTCTGCTCGGCCGAGCTGGCGAAGGTCCAGTAGCCTCCGGCCCCCCGGCGGTCCGCCTCGGGAGCCCGGCGGCTCGTCCTCCGGGCTGCCCGAGTTGGTAAGCTCGACGACCGTCGATCCCGAGCCGTCCGCGGGCCCGTCCCGGCGACGGGCCGCCCCAGTCCGCACCGTGCGAGGAGCGCCGATGGCAGTGTCGATAGGAGACGAGGCGGTCGCGGCGGCGGCGCCCGGCCGCGCGCCGCGGGCCGCCGGCGAGGCGCGCGCCC
>CAZNIX010000570.1:0-3037 GCA_964573125.1 uncultured Thermoanaerobaculia bacterium | reverse complement strand
GCCGGTCTCGCCGCCGTCGCCGCCGGCCGGCCGGCGGCCGCGCTCTCGCTGCTCGCGGTCGCCCAGGCGGTCCTGCTGCTCGCGCTCTTCGCCCGCGAGCGCGCCGCCGCCGAGCTGCTCGCCGGCTTCTACCACAACCCGTCGCGGCTGATCGTCGTCTCGTTCGCCGCCCTGGTGCTCGTGGGCACCGTGCTCCTGACCTTCCCGGCCGCCGCCGCCGGCCCCCGCCCGGTGGCGCCGCTCGACGCCCTGTTCACCGCCACCAGCGCGGTGTGCGTCACCGGGCTGATCGTGCTCGACACGCCGACCGCGTTCTCGCCGTTCGGCCACGGCGTGATCCTGGCGCTGATCCAGGCCGGCGGCCTCGGGATCACGGTGCTGTCGACGTTCGCGGCGCTCCTGCTCGGCGGCACGCTCGGCCTGCGCGGCGAGCGCGCCCTGACCGAGGTGCTCGACCTCCAGACCGCGCCCACCGCCTACCGCCTGATCCGCTTCATCGTCGCCGCCACCCTCGCGGTGGAAGCGGTCGGCGCGCTCGGGCTCGCGCTCTGCTACCGCGCCGCCGGCTTCGACTGGGCGGCGGCGGCGTGGCGGGGGACGTTCCATGCCGTCTCCGCGTTCTGCAACGCCGGCTTCGCCCTGCAGTCGGACTCGCTCGAGATGTTCCGGGAGAGCCCGGTCGCGCTGCTTCTGTTCGCGGCGCTGATCACGCTCGGCGGGCTCGGCTTTGCGGTGCTCGCCGCGATCTGGTGGCGGCTGCGCCGGCCCGACCCGGCGCCGGTGTCGGTGCAGGTCAAGACCGTGCTCGCGGTTTCGGCGGCGCTGGTCGCCGCCGGCGCCGCGCTCTACGCCGCCGCCGAGTGGGGGCGGAGCCTGGCCGGCCTGCCGGTCGCCGACCGGCTGGTCAACGCGCTCTTCCAGAGCGTCACCCTGCGCACCGCCGGCTTCAACTCGGTGTCGTTCGCGACCCTGGCGCCGGCGACCGCGCTGGCGATGATCGGCTTCATGTTCGTCGGCGCCTCGCCGGGCTCGGCCGGCGGCGGGATCAAGACCACCACCGCCGCGGTGCTCCTCGCGGCGATCCGCTCGACCGTCCGGCGCGCCGAGTCGGTGCGGCTGTTCGACCGCGAGGTGCCGGGGGAGATCGTCTACCGGAGCCTCGCGATCGCGGTGACCTCGGCCGCGATCGTCGCCGGCGGGCTGTTCCTGCTCCTCGTCTTCGAGCCCCAGCCGTTCGCCGACCTGCTGTTCGAGGTGGTGAGCGCGTTCGGCACCGTCGGCCTGTCGCTCGGCGCCACCCCGAAGCTCGGGCCGGCGGGCAAGTTGATTATCATCGCGGTCATGTTCGCCGGCCGCACCGGGCCGCTGACCCTGGCGCTGCTGCTCGGCGCCGGCGCGGCGCGCGCGCCCGCCGTCCGCCGCCCCGAGACCCGGGTCATGGTCGGGTGACCGATGGCCGAGTTCGCGATCATCGGCATCGGGCGCTTCGGCCGCGCGGTCGCGCTCAACCTGGTCGCCCAGGGGCAGGGCGTGCTCGCGATCGACCGCGATCCGGCGCGCCTGGCGCGGGTCGCCGCCGAGGTCGCCGCGACCGCGGTCGCCGACACCACCGACCCGGACGCGGTCGCCGCGCTCGGCCTCGAGCGCGTCGCCTGCACGGTGGTGGCGATCGGCTCGCGCGCCACCGAGGCCTCGCTCTTGACCACCGCGATCCTCGCCCAGCGCGCGGTGCCGCGGGTGGTCGCCCGCGCGTTCGACGAGCGCCACGCCCGCCTGCTGCTCGCGGTCGGCGCCCACGAGGTGCTCAACCCGGAGCAGGAGATCGGCCGCCGGCTCGCCCTCCGCCTGGCCCACCCCGGGATCCGCGACCGCATCGGCGGCGGCCGCGCGACGGTCGCCGAGGTCGAGGCGCCCGAGGCCTGGGCCGGCCGCACGCTCGGCAGCCTCGACCTGCGCCGGCGCAGGGTCACCGCGCTCGCGCTGCTGCGCGGCGGCGGCGCCGAGACCGACCTCACCCCGGAGTCGGCGCTCGCGAGCGGCGACCGGCTGGTGCTGCTCGGCCCGGACGAGTCGCTCCAAGAGATCGCGGCGCTGCTGTGAGCCCGCCGCCGAGCCCGCTCCGATGACTCTCCGCCTCCGCCTGCTGCTCGGCTACGGCTACCTGGTGGCGCTCGTGCTGGTCGCCGCCGGCAGCGCGCTGCTCGGCTTCCTCCAGCTTTCGGCGGGCATCGGGGTGGTGCTCGAGGAGAACGTCAAGAGCATCGCCGCCGCGATGCGGATGATCGAATCGCTCGAGCGCCAGCACGGCGCCACCCTCGCCGCGCTGCTCGAGGGGACCCCCCCGGACGCCGAGCTGATGGCCGACGACGAGGCGTTCCGCGCCGCGCTCGCGGTTGCGCGCGCCAACGTCACCGAGGAGGCGGAGCCCGAGATCCTCGCCGCGATCGAGCGCGACTACGAGGCCTACCGCCGGGCGTGCGCGGAGCTGCTCGCGGCGCGGCCGGAGCGGCCGGTCAACGCCTACGAACAGTCGGCGGCGCCCTCCTTCGCGGCGGTCCGGCGCGGCGTGGTCCGCCTGCTCGACGTCAACCACGGCGCGATGGTCGAGGCCGACCGGCGCGCCCGCCGGGCGGCGCTCGCCAACGGCGCCTGGCTCGGCGCCCTGGTCGCGGCCTCGCTGCTCTCCTTCGGCTTCCTCTCGCGCGCGATCCAGCGCCACATCCTCGCCCGCCTCGACCAGCTCCGGCGCGGGAGCGAGGCGGTGGCCGAGGGCGACACCCGGCGCCGCCTGCTCGACCGCGAGGACGACGAGCTGGGCCAGGTCGCCGCCGCCGTCGACCGCCTGCTCGACCGCCTGCAGCGGACCCAGGGGCGCTCGGGCGCCGACGTCCGCCGCGAGCGCCGGCTGGCGCTGGCGCTGCTCGCCGGTCACGGCGCGGGGGCGGCGGCGTTCGACCTCGACGGGCGAGTGCTCGCCGGCGACCCCGGCGAGGCCGCCGAGCTGCGGGTGCGCGAGTGGGCGCGAGGGGAGGACGGG